>JAUYTH010000284.1 GCA_030695165.1 Bacteroidales bacterium | reverse complement strand
GGAGACATCCCACCTTCCTGTGCTTATTCTTACTGCAAAGTACCTAAGTAAAGAGGAGCTCTCATTTTTAAAGTACAATAATGTTCATCAGCTCATTCGTAAAGGAAATGTAAGCAGGGAACAAGTTATTAAAGCAGTAGCGGAGCTTGTTAAGAGCAGGGGCAGATAATACAAAAAAGAATATATGGCCAAGATTTTAGCAATAGACGACATTCAGGATAACCTAACAAGTATAAAGGCTATCATCACAGACGCATTTCCGGATATAGAGGTTTTTACAGCTCTTAGCGGAAGTCAGGGGGTAGAGCTTGCCAAGAGAGTAACCCCGGATATCATACTTCTGGATATATTAATGCCCGGTATGGATGGGTATGAGGTTTGCAAAAGAGTTAAAAGTGACCCGAACCTGGAGGATATTCCGGTTGTATTCGTTACTGCACTCAAGGAGAGCCGCCAAAACAGAATCCTGGCGCTTGAAGCTGGAGCCGAGGCCTTTTTGACAAAACCAATAGATGAAACCGAGATGATATCGCAAATTAAAGCGATGTTAAAGATTAGGGCTGCAAATGTTTTTAAGAGAGATGAAAAAATAAGGCTCGAAGATTTGGTAAAGAGCCGTACACAAGAGCTGGAGAGGGAGCTTAGCGATAGAATCAAGGCAGATGCAGAGGTTAGAAACAGTGAAGAGAAACACAGAGCGCTTGTAAACCAGATGCAGCTTGGTCTTGCTGTTCACGAGATAATCCTTAATGAAAAGGGTGAGGCGGTTGATTATCTTTTCCTGGATGTTAACCCTGCCTATGAGAGAGTAACAGGCCTAAAGAGAGAAGATGTTATTGGGAGAAGGGTTCTTGAAGTATTGCCCAAAACAGAAAAAATCTGGATTGAAAAATATGGTAAAGTAGCTTTAACCGGGGAGCCTGTCTCTTTTGAAAGTTATGCCAGTGAGTTTGGGAGATATTACAACGTAACAGCGTACAAGAGCAGAGATAGCGAATTTGCTGTTATTGTAGAGGATATAACCGACAAAAAGGCGGTTGAAGAGAAGTTAAAAACCAGCGACAAGATCTTTAATCACGTCCTTGATATGATTTGCATCGCCGGGTATGACGGATATTTTAAAGAGTTGAACCCATCCTGGGAGAGAGAGCTAGGGTGGAGTACAGAGGAGTTGCTGTCAAAGCCATATTCTGAGTTTGTACACCCACTGGACAGAGATTCGACAGCAAGTGTAAGCAAAACAATAATTGACGGAAGGGAGGTATATCGTTTTGAGAATCGCTACATATGTAAAGATGGTTCCGTTAAATGGCTCTCCTGGAACTCATATCCCTATAAAGAGGAGAATATAATGTTTGGAGTTGCCAGAAATATTACAAAAGATAAAAGAGACGAGCAAATTCAGCAGGTACTGTACGAGGTTTCAAGATCAGCAGCAAATGCAACCAACCTGGAGGATATTCTTAAGGTGGTTAGGAGTGAGTTGTGTAAAGTGATGGATGCAAATAACTTTTTTGTGGCCTCATATAATCCCGAAACTGATAAATTAAAGAAGATTATCTTCCTTGACGACAATGATAGTTTTGAAGAGTGGGAGGCGAAAGATACACTGTCCGGTTTGGTTATAAAAACAGAGAAGTCAATATTGACGAGCAAAGAGGAGATAATCCAGTTCGCAAAGGAGTACGGAATTAATCTCACCGGAACACTTTGTGAGTCCTGGCTAGGTGTTCCAATTTTTGTTGAGCATAAAGCCATTGGGGTTATGGTTGTTCAAAGCTATACAGACAAAAATGCATATGATGCCAAAAGTATGAGGCTGATGGAGATGATTGCTCACGAGATTGCTATCGTAATGCTTAGAGTCAGTATGATTGAAAATCTTATTCGCTCTAAAGAGAGAGCAGAGGAGAGTGACAGATTAAAAACGGCATTTCTGGCAAATATGAGTCACGAGATAAGGACCCCGATGAATGGAATAATGGGTTTTCTGCAACTACTAAATGACGTTGACCTCACAAGTGACGATAGACAATACTATTTTGAGATTATTAATAAAAGCGGAGAGAGACTGTTAAGCACAATCAACGATATTATAGAGATCTCAAAAATTGAATCCGGTCAATTAAATGTTATTTATAGCAATGTTAACATAAAGGAGATTCTAAATTTTCACTATAAATTCTTTATAAATCAGACGGAAAAAAAGGGGATTTCACTAAATCTGAAAAACGTAGAAGAGATTGCAGATGTGATAGTAGGTGATGAGCATATTTTGGATGGAATTCTTACCAACCTTATAAAAAACGCAATAAAATTTACCGATTCGGGAGAGATTGAGATTGGGGCATTTCTAAAAGATGAATCCATAATATTTTATGTGAGGGATACCGGAATAGGCATCTCTAAAAACAGACAGGAGGCCATTTTTGAGAGATTCGTCCAGGCAGATTTGGACTATAAGAGGCCACACGAGGGGTCGGGTCTCGGCCTATCAATTGTTAAAGCTTATTCACATCTGATGAAAGGAGAGGTGTGGGTGGAGTCAGAAGAGGGCAGGGGAAGCACCTTCAATGTAGCTCTGCCATATATGCCTGTCATCTCAAATCGAAGAATACCAGGAGATAAAAGCATTAAGGCAGATAGAGAGAGATCACATAAAATTCTAATTGCAGAAGATGACGAGATAAGTTATAAGCTGTTGGAAAAGATTCTCTCAGATGAAAAGTTTACTATTATTCACGTCTGGAATGGCGAAGAAGCTGTGTCTGTTATGAGAGATGACCCGGAAATTTCTATGATTCTAATGGATCTTAGAATGCCCCTTACAGATGGCCTTGATGCTGCAAAAAAGATTAGACAATTTAATAAAACAGTAAAAATTATTGCTGTAACCGTAAATGCATTTTCAATAGATAAGGAGATTGCACTAAATTCCGGATGTGACGATTATGTGCTTAAACCTGTGAATAAAAAACTATTAACCGACATAATTGAAAAACATCTATATAACATTTAATAAAGATGAAAAATATTACACTACATCTGTTTAAGATTAACAGGTTGGTTTCAACTGTCTCAATTATAACTGTTTTGGCTATTTCAATAATCTCAATGATTGGATGGATTACAGGGGATGAATACCTAAAAACTTTAAGCTCCGGAAGTGTTTCAATGAAGATAAACACTTTAGTCTCATTTGTTTTTGTCTCTATCTCCCTGATTTTGTTAATATACTTTCAAAAAGTCAGAACCTTAAAATGGGTTATGAATATTTTGATTTATATAACACTAATCATAGCTGTTTTAACAATATTGGAATATGTATTGGATATAAACTTGCTAATAGACGAACTGCTTTTTAAAGATATTCCAAATGCGGTGCACACCTCATCACCGGGAAGGATGTCTATTTATACTGCCGTCGGATTTGTTTTTTGCACAATTGCCACACTTCTTTACAAAAAAAATTCAGAGAGTCATACTGTTGTTGCTCAAGTGATTTCAGTTTTTTTGTTTCTTATTAGTCTTTTACCCCTTCTTGGTTACCTATACGGATCGTCTGAATTATATAGTATGTACGGATTCACAAAAATGGCACTCAATACATCTATATCCTTTTTTACTTTAAGCATTGGATTGATATTTATAAAGCCATCCAAGGGTATTTTGGAAATTACAACATACGACACAATTGGTGGGCACCTTGCCAGAAGACTCATCCCAATCTCCCTTCTTATATCGATATCTCCGATATGGATTAGCTTGATTTTTAATAAAAATTCACACTTAAGTACAATAACTCTAATCCACATTGGAACAATATTACTAATTGTCGCTCTTATTATTTTTGTGTGGAGATTTCTGGCTTCTCTAAATTTGATGGAGAGGAGCCGCACAAAAGCTCAAAAAGAGACCAAGGATTGGCAGGATCTATTGCAGTATATAATAAAATATGATCCTAATGCAATTGGTGTTATGGATAAGGAGCTCAAATACATTTTTGTAAGCGAAAGGTTTTTGGAGGATTATGGAATATCAGATAAAAATGTTATTGGGAAGAGTCATTACGAAATATTTCCGGAAATCCCTCAACGATGGAAGGAGATTCACCAAAGAACTTTAAAAGGAGAGGTTATATCTGCAGAGGAAGATTCATTCCTAAGAGAGAATGGCAAAATTGAACACAATCGTTGGGAGTGCAGGCCGTGGTATAATTCAGATGGAACAGTAGGGGGTATGATTCTCTATTCTGAGGTAATAACGAAGCGAAAACAGGTAGAGAGAGAGAAAGAGAGGTTAAATGAGCAACTTTTCAAACTTGTATCTGTCATAAAAGATCTTTCAATAGCCCATACGGAGTCTCAGGTTTATAAAATTGTTACATTAGCAGCAAAGAATCTTGCAAATGCGAAGGGTTCAACCTTTGTTAAGAGGGATGGAGATTTTTGTTACTATGTTGAGGAGGATTCGGATGAGCATTTGTGGAAAGGGCAAAGGTTTCCACTATCAGATTGCGTTACAGGCTGGGTAATGATTCATAAAGAGTCTGCACTAATAGAGGATATTTACAACGACATGCGAGTTCCATTGGAATACTATAAGCCAACCTATATCAGAAGCCTTGCTGCCTTCCCGATAAACATAGAGGAACCAAATGCAGCTATGTGCAGTTACTGGGATATCAGCTACTCCCCTTCTCCGGATGAGGTTATGTTACTCCAAACTCTTGCAGATGCAGCGACTATCGCTCTTAAAAACATTGAATTGCTAAATAACCTCGAAAATAGAGTAAAGGAGAGAACTCTTCAATTTGAAACAGCAAATAAGGAGCTTGAGGCTTTCAGCTACTCAGTCTCCCACGACCTGAGAGCACCACTAAGAGCAATTGACGGTTTTACGCGTATTCTTGTCGAAGATCACTCAGAGAGTTTGAATGACGAAGGTAAAAGAGTATGTACAGTTATAAGAGATAATACGCAAAAAATGGGTCACCTGATAGACGACCTGTTATCATTTTCAAGATTAAGCCGAACCGAAATTCAGAAATCCGGGGTAGATATGCAAACTTTAGCAAATTCTGTATTCAATGAGCTAACGACAGAAAAATCAAGAGAAAAAATAAACTTTATAGTCAATGATATACCTTTTGCATTTGGTGATAACACTATGCTCAGACAAGTATGGGTAAACCTTATTTCAAATGCAATTAAGTTCTCTTCGATCAGAGAAAATTCACTAATTGAGATTAGTTGTACAATAAATGAAAACTTTTTAATATATTGCGTTAGAGATAATGGAGTTGGATTTGATTCTAAGTACAAAGAGAAGATGTTCGGAGTATTTCAAAGGCTTCATTCAGTTCAAGATTTTGAGGGGACAGGTGTGGGGTTAGCAATAGTCCAGAGAGTAATTCATCGTCACTACGGAGATGTTTGGGCTGAGGGAGAGATAGACAAAGGTGCATCACTATATTTTTCACTTCCAATGGTAGACAATCCATAAACTGTTATATATGAAAAATTTAAATCCCGTAGATATTCTTATTGTAGAGGATAACCCAAACGATGCCGAACTTACTGTTAGAGCATTAAAGAAGCAAAACCTTGCCAATAGTCTGTTTGTAGTTGAGGATGGAGAGGAGGCATTAGATTTTATTTATTGTAAAGGGAAGTTCAAAGAGCGTAGCCCGAGTTATCCTTTAAAAGTTGTATTTCTCGATCTTAAACTTCCAAAAGTGAGCGGTTTGGAGGTTTTAAAAATAATCAAAAATAATCCTGAAACAAAAAAACTACCTGTAGTCGTTGTTTCATCGTCAAAAGAGGATCCGGATATTAAGCTGGCATACGAACTTGGGGTAAACTCATATGTCGTAAAACCAGTGGATTTTGACGATTTTGTGGCTGCGATTAGTAATTTGGGCCTTTACTGGTTATTGGTGAACGAATCACCGAAATAATTGTTATTTCGGTGAATTGTGAAATTATGAGTGAAAGTGTAAAAATATTAATTGCAGAGGATCTTCCAACAGACGCTGCACTGGCTCAGAGGGAGATACTTAAATTTGTCCCCGATGCTGTTTTCAGGCGTGTAGAGACGGAGATGGATTTTCGCAATGAGCTGGAGAGGTTTAAGCCAGACCTTATCGTTTCCGATTATCAGATGCCAACATTTACCGGGTTGATTGCACTTAAAATAACTTTAGAGAGCTCTCCGGAAACTCCGTTTATAATTCACACAGGATCAATGAATGAAGATACTGCTGTGGAGTGTATGAAGGCAGGGGCAGCAGACTATGTTATAAAGGAGTACATAAAGAGACTCGGCCCTGCCGTTCGACAAGCTCTGGAAAACAGGGAAATAAGGAGAGAGATTGCAAGGTCGCAGCAGGAGCTGGTTACAAGTGAAAAAAAGTACCGATATCTTTTTGAAAACAATCCGCAGCCAATGTGGATTTATGATTTAGACAGCTTAGCGTTTCTTGAGGTGAATTCTTCGGCTATGCAGATTTACGGTTACACAAAGGAGGAGTTCCTAAAGATGACACTTAAGGACATCAGACCTTTGGAGGATGTTAAAGACCTTTTGGAAGATGTGGCAACGACATCAAATCTCATTAACTCAGCCGGAGAGTGGCGACATTTGAAAAAATCGGGAGAGCTTATCTATGTCGAAATTTTATCCCATTTAATTAAGTTTGAAAATAGAGATGCAAGGCTTGTACTTGTTAAAGACATAACTGAAAGAAAAAAAATTGAACGAGAGCTTGTTCAAAGTGAAGAGAGGTTAAGACTTATTTTTGATTCTGCAGCCGAGGGTATTTATGGTTTAGACACTTTAGGCAACTGTACTTTTTGTAACAAAGCAGCAATAAGTATGTTGGGCTATACAAATGAAAAAATGCTTATTGGCAAGAATATGCACAATGTAATTCACTGCCTACATAATGACGGCTCACCTTATTTGGAGATTGATTGTAAAATCTACAAAGCATTTCTAAGGAGTGAAGGTACTCACATAGACGATGAGGTGTTTTGGAAGAAAGATGGCACATCATTTCCTGTTGAGTATTGGTCATATCCAATTCATAGGGATGAAAAGACCATTGGAGCGGTTGTAACCTTTATGGATATCTCTCAAAGAAAGAAGGATGAGAAGGTGCAACAAATACTCTATGAAATAACCAGCAGTTCAATAACAGTGTCTGGACCCGAGGAGTTGTTCGTTATTATTAGGGAGCAACTTGGGAAGATACTGGATGTATCCAATTTTTTTGTAGCACTATACGATGCGGAAAAGGACAAATTCAAAGAGCTTGCCGGAGTTGACGAAAAAGATAAGATTGAGGAGTGGGCAGCGTCAGAATCCCTCTCCGGATATGTCTTAAAGGAGGGCAGACCCCTTTTGCTTAACAGCAGAGATATTGAGAAATACATAGAAGAGGATAATATAAACATTGTCGGCTTCCCTTCAAAGAGCTGGCTTGGAGTTCCTTTGATAATAGAAAGCCGAATTATAGGTGTAATGGTGCTTCAAAGCTACACCCAAGAAAACGCGTATGATAAAGGTAGTATTCGGTTTCTTGAAATGGTTGCAAGAGAAATTGCAGTTGTATTTCAACGAGCAGAGATGATTAAAAATCTTATTAAATCTAAGGATAGGGCAGAGGAGAGTGACAGGTTGAAATCGGCTTTTTTGGCAAATATGAGCCACGAGATAAGGACCCCGATGAATGGAATATTGGGTTTTTTACAACTGCTAAGCGAGGGTGAGATCAGTAGCGGAGATAGAGATTACTATTTTGATGTAATTAATAAAAGTGGAGAGAGGTTACTGAGTACAATAAATGATATTATTGAGATATCAAAAATCGAATCAGGGCAACTATCTACATCTGTCAGTTATGTTGATATTGGATCAATACTAGATTTTCAATATGAATTTTTTGTAAAACAGGCTCAACAAAAAAGGTTAAAATTGACCCTTTGCAAAACAAGAAACCCAATTATAAAGACTATTAAAACAGATAAGCACATTCTTGACGGGATTCTCACAAATCTTATTAAAAATGCTATCAAATTTACTGAAAAGGGAACAATAGAGTTTGGTAATTACATTAAGGGAGACGCTATGTTTTTTTATGTTAAAGATACCGGGATAGGAATTTCTCCGGACAGACATCAAGCAATTTTTGAAAGATTTGTACAGGCCGACCTTGACTATAAAAGGCCTCACGAGGGGTCGGGTTTAGGACTCTCTATAGTGAAAGCCTATGTAAATATGCTTGGCGGTGAAATAAATTTAGAGTCTGAATCCGGAGTAGGCAGCACCTTCTTTTTTTCAATTCCTCTTAACGAATAAAAAACCGGTTACTCTAATTTTTAGTTAAAGCAACCGGTCTATATTGATATCGCAAGATCTACTTTTTTGTGCAGGTGTTTATACCAAGCAGGGTGTATAATCCGCAAAATCCTACAAATCCTGTTAGGATAAAGACACCTGCCACAACCAGCAGAACAATTGCCAAAGTGCCGGTTATTACATTACCGAAGTAGAGAGCAATAATAATAAGAGCAATGATTACCCTTATCCATTTGTCTGTACTGCCAACATTTTTTTTCATACTTGAAAATATTTTAAGTTATTACAATTTGGAGCTTGATATTTTTGGAGCCTTTTTAAGTTCATTTATATAGGCTGAGGCACTAAGAGCTGCAATTGTGCCGTCACCCACTGCCGTTGTGACCTGTCTGTAACGCTTAGTTATGCTGTCGCCGCCTGCAAATACCCCCTCAATATCGGTTGACATATCCGGCCCCACGACTATCTCTCCCCACTGATTTAAATTAACCCTATCTTTGAGAAACTCTGTGTTTGGCACATAACCTATGAATATAAACGCTCCATCTGTTTTAAAGTTTAAGCTCTCATTGGTTTTAAGATTTTTTATATCTACACTCTCCACTTTCTCCTCACCGTAAAACGCTGTTATTGTTGACTCCATTATAAAGTTAATCTTTGGGTTACTCTTAGCCTCTGCAATTGCGTGTTCGAAAGCCTGGAAATGGTCAAACTGATGTATAATGGTAACTTTGCTTGCATATTTAGTGAGAGATACTGCCTCTTCAAGGGCAGAGTTTCCACCCCCCACAACTACAATCTCTTTATCTGTAAAGAAGTCTCCGTCGCAGGTTGCACAATATGATATTCCACGACCTTTGAGAATATCTTCTCCCGGAACACCCAAAGTACGAGAGCGCCCTCCTGTAGCAATAATTACTGCATCGCCGGTATAAGTTGTGCCATCTGAGATTACAAAACTCTTAACCTCTTTTGATAGATCAAACTCCTTGATTGAGATATTGGAACGGATTTCACACCCGAATGAGAGAGCCTGCCTCTTCATTATATTTGAGAGCTGGTAACCGCTTACACTCTCTACTCCTGGGTAGTTGGCAATCTCGTGTGTCAGCACCATCTGACCCCCTACTGTCCCCTCATTCAAGATGAGAGTTTTAACTCTGGCTCGGGAGAGATAGATGCCTGCTGTCAGGCCGGCCGGTCCACCTCCAATAATTATTACGTCGTAGTGATTTGTATTCATTGCAAAATGCCTTTTTAGGATGGAATTAACCCTTGTTTGGTGCCCCAAACTCTTTGTCCAGAATAGTTGTAATCATATCTCTTGACTGGATGCTGGATGTTGCCTTAACTATTACTCCGTTTTTATAGTAGATTGTGAATGGAATTCCCATAAAACCTCTTACTTCGGGCAGATTGCGAATAACATAAGACTCCGGGTTGTCAAACTCCATATCAAAAAATTGTACGTGCTTATACTCCCCCTCCAGCTCCTCTGCAATTCCGTAAACCGGGATACACATTGGTCCCATTCTACCGCAGATTACCATTACATTCTCATTTTCGCTCAATATTTTATTATATTGTGCTGCTGACTCAATATGTTTAAGATTTGTGTATAACATTGTGTTAAATTTTTAGTGTTTAATAATTTTTGGTAACTCGTTTATTTTATAATGCAAAGATATGGCACTAATAATTAAAAGTGACCGTTTTACCACTCTTGTGCAACAACCAGGCAGTTGAGATTGAACAGCTTTTTAATTGAATTAGATTAACTTTGTGTTGGGATATAATTGTATTCCATTGATTAAAAATTAATTGAGATGAAGACAATCGGCCGGCAAGATCAAGAGTACATCTGTGACATTAGTGCCCCCTGCTTCCAGATGCTCTCACAACAGGAGCTTGAGATGGTAAGGGAGAGCAAAACTCAGGTGCTATTTCGCAGAGGGGACTCCCTAACAAAACAGGGAGCATTTGCCTCATATATTCTCTTTGTTATAAACGGATTGTGCAGACAGTACATAGAGGGGTACGATGGTAAGAGTTACAATTTGAGGGTAATTCAGCCAGGTGAGTTCGTAGGTCTTTCTCAGGTATTTACAAAAAATATCTATAGCTACTCTACAGTTGCACTTACTCCCTGCCAGGCTTTTTTGGTGGAAAAGGAGGTAATAGCCAGCGTGATTAAGAGTAACGGAGAGTTCGGGCTAAACATTATAAAGCGCTATTGTGAGGCAAATTCAAATCTCTTTGCAAAACTTAGCACGGTTTTGTACAAACAGATGAATGGCAGGATTGCAGAGAGTCTGCTCTATTTAGACAATTTAAAGCCTTCTCATCCCGATATATTCCAGTTGCTATCACGAAAAGATATTGCCGAATTTGCAGCAGTCTCTACAGAGAGCGCTGTTAAGCTGCTAAAAAGCTTCGAGAAAGATGGACTAATATTACTTAAAGAGAAGGATATTGCAGTCTTAAAGAGGGATATACTTGCAGAGATAAGCTTAAAAGGTTAACACTAACAGCAGGGCAGCAGGCTAAGGATAAAGTCTGGTGATACTCCACCCATCTGTTCCCCGCAAAGAGTAGCTGAACCTGTCGTGTGATCTCCCAATTCCGCCCTGCCAAAATTCAAAGTGATTTGGCTTAACGATATAACCGCCCCAAATGTCCGGACGTGATATCTCTGCCCCACTCCTGAGCAGAGTGTTTACCATCTTATCAAACTCATCTCTGTTTTCAAGGGGCGAACTCTGCTTAGAGAGTGCAGATGATGCTTTGCTAAGAGCAGGTCTGGAGTTGAAATATTCGTCGGAATCTGCTTCATCAATCTTGATGGCACTCCCCTCGACTCTAACCTGGCGCATAGTTTGAGGCCAGTAGAAAAGTAGCGCAACCTTGTTGTTAACAGAGATATCTCCCCCCTTTTTACTGCTATAATTTGTAAAGAAAATAAAACCATCCCCGGAGAAGCTCTTGAGCAATACTACTCTTGCCGAAGGGGCGGAATTTGAGTCTACTGTGGCAAGAACCATTGCATTAGCCTCGTGTGGCTCAAATTCAAGAGCCTCTTCAAACCATTTCGAAAACTGCTCAAAAGGGTTATCGCTTAAGTTCTCTCTCTCAAGTGAACTTTGGGAATACTCTTTTCTCATATGATAGAGATTTCGATTGGTCATAATATTTAGTTTAAATTATATAACGGCACCCGAGGAGATTTGTTTACTTTTTATCGTTAAATTCAGAAAGATTTCCTAAATTGTAATCCAATATGAGTTCGCAATCGCTTTAATTATCCGAAATAACTGTTATACACACAGATATATGAGTCTGTTTAAAAAAGTCCGGTTCGAGTATGGAATAACTGCAATGTACTTGTTTATTGGTGGGTTGTGGATTCTGTTTTCTGATTTGCTTCTGGAACTTACTATTTCTGATGACAAAAAAATACATAATTTTCAAACATATAAAGGTTGGTTCTATGTAGTTATAACCGGCATATTATTCTTCTTCTTTATTAAAAGGCATCTTGTAAAGTTGCGCGAAACCGAAAAGAGAGCCAAGGAGAGCGACAGGTTGAAATCTGCCTTTCTTGAAAACATAAGTCACGAAATTAGAACCCCTATGAATGGAATTCTCGGATTCTCTGAGCTCCTTAAATCCAAGGATTTAACAGGTGAACAGAAGAGTGAGTATATTGAGATAATTGGCAAGAGCAGTGAAAGGATGCTATTGCTCATTAACGACCTTATTGCAATCTCCAGGCTGGAGACCGGAGAGATAAAGGTCTCTTATAGCAAGATAGATCTGACTAATCTGCTTGATACTCTCCTCTCCGGTTTTGAGCCACTGGCAAAGGAAAAAGGGATTAATCTTTATTTAGTAAAACGCCCCTCAAATGATCTCTCCACATTCTATGCAGATAGAGAGATGCTTATGGCGATATTATCTCATCTGGTAAAGAATGCGATTAAGTTTACATCTCAGGGGGAGGTAACTATAGGTGCCACAATTGAGGAGAGTTGTGCTCGTTTCTTTGTCAAAGATAGCGGGATAGGAATTCCCAAGGAGAGACTCACTCATATTTTTGACAGATTTGTTCAGGCAGATAATGTTGTTAAAATGGCATATGAGGGGCTTGGCATTGGACTCTCTATTGCCAAAGCCTATGTAGAGATAATGTGCGGCAGGATATGGGTTACATCTGCAGAGGGAGAGGGGTCTTTATTTGAGTTTGAAATACCTCTAAAAGATTCTATATAGGATATCAAACTATAAGTTTGGATTTTTTTTTTACCTTTATACTACTTTTCACATAATAGGTTTTCTTAAAAGGAGGATACGAAATGGCAGATGATATAAACGATCTTACAAAGCCAAAACTGACGGAGTACATATACAAACTGCTTCTTGCAGAAGACGATTTCGCAAATGCAGAGTACGTCAAGCTTGTAATGAAGCATCAGAATATAAGTGTTATCCACGCGAAGAACGGATCTGAAGCTCTGGAAATGTTCAAAAACACTCCCCTAGTAGATATAATCCTGATGGATATTAAGATGCCAATAATGGATGGCTATGAAGCCACCCGCGAGATAAGAAAACTTAATGTGAAAATTCCGGTGATTGCCCTCACAGCATTTGCACTGGATGGTGACCGTGAAAAGGCTCTTAATGCAGGTTGCACAGACTATCTCACTAAACCTGTAAGTAAAGATATTTTGCTAAGCGTTATTGGATCCTATTTGGCTAAAATATGAGGTTTTTTGTGATCATATCTATCTCTTTACTGTTGGCTCAGGGATGTAAGTGGTTTCAGGAGTCTGAGTTCAAAGCACCTGTGGAGCTGGAGAGAGAGATTAAGTTAATTGAAAATTTTGAAGGAGATTACTACGGAATTCTTCCCTATACTACAGGTGCAGGAATACGAACAACTCTAATCCTAAAAAAGGACTCCACCTATACACTCAATATGGATTACGTTGATATTAAATCAAAAGGGGTGAGTGAGCAGGGGAGGTTTACCTTGTCCAATAATATAATAACCATTTCGTATAAAACCGGGAACAATAGATACTTCCTATTGGAAGATGACAAAGTTCACTCTCTGGATAAAAATAAAAACCGGGTCGAGGGTATCTATTCAGTATACTATACCCTCATAAAACAGTAGGGATCCACTCTTTAAAACCTACTGGAATGAAAATATTTACGTCAGGACAGATCGCACAAATTGACCGGATTACCTTAAACAGTCAATCTATATCAGAAGATGAGCTTATATTAAGAGTAGCAGATGTTCTGGCAAAATGGATTACCGGTAATATTCATCTGAAAAACAGGAGAGTATTGGTTTTTGCAGGACCGGGTAAAAACGGCAAAGATGCAGTTGCGCTATCCACTATTTTGGCAGGGCAAAATATCCGGTGTGAACTTTTTCAGGTAAATCAGTTGGAGAGTGTATCGGATATTCCTGAAATTGATAAGGGGTGTCTCATTATTGACGGAGTTTTCGGAACCGGGTTAAGCCGTAGACCGGAGGGGATATATGCCCGGGTTATCAGATCCATTAACAACTCAAATGCTGAGGTAATCTCAATAGATATACCCAGTGGTCTTCTCTCCGACACTATGACCCCGGATAGTAACGCAGCAGTCATTAAGGCAGATATTACACTTACCCTGGAGTTCCCAAAATTGGCTATGTTTTTTAAAGAGAACTCACAATATATTGGTGAGTGGAGGGTTCTTGACATTGGGCTTGACAATGATGCTAAACAAACGATTGACACTCCCTACTATGTTATTGATAAAAAATATGTAAGCTCTGTTATTAAGAGAAGGGTCAGGAGCTCTCATAAAGGAGATTACGGCCACGCACTCTTGGTTGCAGGTTCATATGGAATGGCAGGGGCAGCTATTCTCTGCGCTAAAGGTGCCTTGAGGTCCGGAGCGGGACTTGTTACTTTGAGTGTTCCCGAGGAGCTGTACCAGATAGTGCAGGTTTCGGTTCCGGAGGCGATGTGCATAACATCAAAATTGACAGATTACGAAAGGTTTACCACCATTGCAGTTGGTCCGGGAATAGGCACATCTCCGGAAACGGTAAAGAGGTTCCAAAATTTATTGAAGAGCTATACCAACCCAATGGTTATTGATGCAGATGGATTAAATATCATCTCTGTAAATAGAGAGATGCTGGAGTTAATTCCACAGTACTCCGTTTTGACTCCGCATCCTAAAGAGTTCTCCAGATTGGCAGGTGAGTTTGGTGACTCCACACAAGCGCTACAATTGCAACGCTCTTTCTCACTAAAATACAAGGTCTATGTTCTGCTCAAAGGTGCAAATACATCTCTCTCTACACCCGAAGGTGAGATATGGTTTAACGTATGTGGAAACCCCGGAATGGCAACCGGGGGTAGCGGAGATGTACTCACAGGTGTAATAGCTGCTCTTATGGCACAAGGTTACTCTCCAAAAGAGAGTGCAATATCCGGGATCTTTATTCACAGTACTTCGGGAGATTTTGCTGCAAAAAAATTCGGTGAAATATCAATGACTGCAGGAGATATAGTAAACAACCTGGAAGAGGCGTTTAAAATAGTATATTAAAATAGAGAAGATATGTTTGACTTTCTGGATCAGTACCCCTACCTTCTTCCAATTGTTATTTTTTTCGGAAGAATTGTAGATGTTTCGTTGGGAACACTAAGGATAATTTTTGTCTCAAAGGGAGAGAAGTACATTGCACCATTTATCGGGTTTTTTGAGGTTCTGATATGGATTGTTATAATATCGGAAATCTTCTCCCGTGCAAACGATACAGTTGCCTATCTATCATATGCCGGGGGGTATGCAACAGGAAATTTTGTGGGGATTCTTATTGAGCAAAGAATAGCTTTTGGGGTTCTGCTCTTTAGAATCTATACCAAAGAGAATGGTAAGGAGCTTGTAGCTTTGCTCAACAAGAGTAACTTTGGAGCAACCCTTATTCACGGGACCGGTTCTCAGGGGGAGATTGATATTATTGAAACAGTTGTAGATAGAAAGATGCTAAGGAGGGTTGAGAAGATCTTTACAGATTTTGACCCGGGGGTCTTTTATGTTTCTGAAGATATCCGCACCAAGCAGAGAGGGATATTTCCCAAGACCAAATCTCTCCTCTCACGATGGAGATTAGGGAAATAGCAATGTATTAGGTTTAAGTAAAAACTAAATAAAAAAGAGATAAACTGTAAAAAAATGAAAAAGCTTTTAAAATTTTCAGTTAAGATTTTTGTATCTGTCACTCTTTTCCAACTGCTATTAACCGGTTGCAAAACAGAGGCAGATGCCGTGTTTGAAAACCCTGCTCCATATCTGGAGGAGATTACTATATCAGATTTAACCAAAGGATACCTGGATGGGAGCTTTACAATTGAGAAGGTTGTTGGCGACTATCTGGAAAGGATAGAGAAACTGGACAAAAGAGGCCCGATGCTCAACTCAGTGATTGTAGTCAACCCAGATGCACTGGAGATAGCAAGAGCCTTAGATAAGGAGTTATCACAGGGGAAGGTAAGGGGGCCGATGCACGGTATCCCTGTTATACTTAAAGATAATCTGGATACATACGATAAAATGCCCACAACTGCAGGCTCTGTTGCACTGAAGAACTCCATAGCACCTAAAGACAGCCGCATTGCGCAGATGTTAAGAGAGGCTGGAGCAGTAATAATAGCGAAATCAAACCTGAGCGAATGGGCAAATTTCCGTTCTAAATTCTCTTCGAGCGGTTGGAGTGGAGTTGGGGGGCAGACAAAAAATCCATACATCCTGGACAGAAACCCCTGCGGCTCAAGCTCGGGATCTGCAGTTGCAGTATCTGCAAACCTTTGTGCACTGGCTATCGGGACAGAGACTAACGGTAGTATTGTGTGCCCGTCAAACAACAACGGAATTGTAGGGCTAAAACCTACAGTGGGGTTACTAAGCAGGTCGGGAATTATCCCTATCTCGTTCACTCAGGACACCCCGGGGCCAATGGGACGTGTAGTGGCAGATGTGGCGGTTGCTCTTGGAGTTATGACCGGAGTAGACTCATTGGACCTTAAGACACTTAACCCGGATGCAAAATTCCTCAAAGATTATACTCAGTTTCTAAATATCGAAGGACTTAAGGGCAAGAGAATCGGCCGTATAAAAAATGTCTCCGGTTATCATCACAGGGTTGATACACTTATGGATAGCGCTGTTGAGTATATCAAGAGTGCCGGGGCAGAGGTGGTTGATATTCAGTTCCCGCTCCCGGCGGGTAGCGGAGCAGCATCGTTTCAGATAATGTTATATGAATTTAAAGATGGACTCAACAAGTACTTTGCAACTCTTGGGGAGAGTGCTGCAGTTAAAAATATGGATGAACTGATAGCCTTTAACCTTAAAGACTCTGTAGAGCTTCGCTATTTTGACCAGAATCTTTTAATTACTGCAAATGAAAAGGGGCCGATAGACTCTCCTGAGTACAAGGAGTTACTGGAGAGGATGTTCAAAGCTATCAGAGAAGATGGGATAGATAAAGTTATGAGTGAAAACAATTTGGATATGTTGATAGCCCCAACAGGGTCACCTGCCTGGAAAACAGACCCGATAAACGGAGATAAATTTATGGGTGGAAGCTCCTCGTATGCCGCAATATCCGGCTACCCGAGCATTACTGTTCCAATGGGATTTATAGACAGACTGCCGGTTGGAATATCATTTGTGGGAAGAGCCTGGAGCGAACCATTACTTATTGAGGCAGCTTACTCTTTTGAACAGAGGACAAAACAGAGAAGAGCACCTCAGTATTTTGCAAAATGACACAATCCGTGAAAGATGTTTAGAGTTTAACAAATTGGATAGAGTAGATTAGAATTGAGAATTATATGAAAAGATATCTCCTGAAGTGGCTTTTGATTTTTGTGGTTTTTATACCGGGTAGAGTGCTTGGCGAAAGGCCCGAAATATCTCTTATAACCTGTTCAAGTGGTAGTGAGCTTTACTCAATCTTTGGTCACAGTGCACTCAGAGCCTGGTATCCTCAATCTGGAAGGGACCTGGTGTTCAATTTTGGTCTCTTCGATTTTAACACTCCAAATTTCTACTCAAAGTTCGTAAAGGGTCAGTTAAAATATCTGCTCGGTATCCAAACTATGCCCGATTTTATGGAGCAGTACCGCTGGGAAAACAGAGGGGTTAAGGAGCAGAAGCTCAATCTAACCGATGAGCAGAATGATAAAATAATGGCACGTCTGGAGTATCTTTACAGGCCGGAGAACAGATACTACCTCTACAGTTTCCTCTATAAGAACTGTACATCGGAACTGAGAGATATAATCTACTCGGTTACCGATTCAAATCGTGAACTCCTTTCAAAGAGCGCGCAAGTTACAGACAGAGATTTGATTAATGGCTATATAAACGGATGGACAAAGTTTGGAATTAATCTCATTTTGGGCTCCACTCTGGATAGAGAGATTGATTTAAGGCAGAGTATGTTTTTGCCGGAGAACCTCTACTCGGTACTTGCCCAAAGCCAAAACGGGAAAGAACCTTTTGTCGCCAAAGAGATTGTATTGATTGAAGATAATCAAATTTCTGAGAAGAGTGGAGGGTTTTGGAATCTCATAACCACTCCGGTATTAATCCTGCTTCTGCTTCTGGTTGTGGTCGTGCTCCTCTTTTTTAAGAAGGGGTCTCCGGGATGGGCAGGTAACCTTTATGTCACATTAATATCGGCTCTGGGTGCACTCTTAACTATAATAATATTAATTACAGAGCACAGGGAGCTCTACTCCAACTACAATCTTCTTTGGTGTAATCCGCTCTATATTCTTGTGGTGATTGCATCCTTGGGGGGGTGGAAAAAAACAGAGAGAGTGCTAGCTGCAATCTCTCTGGTCTCTCTTGCGACTCTTCAGATTGTGTGGGCTCAAAAAATTCAGTACGCCGAACCCGGGTTTGTGGTTATTGTTATAACATTGGCATTTATATTTATTGGAAGGATTCTTGGTAAAAGGGGCAAATAGTTGTTCTCCTCCTATAAAGATATTCTGATATCTCTGTTTGGCACCACATTGTAACTTCTCTGGTCAATCAGCTTTCCATCAACGAAGATCTTAATATCGTGACGGCCTGGCTTTAACCTGAGTTGTCTCATCTTTGAATCTTTTTTCCGGGTATCGTTACTCATATCAAACCGGATTTTATCATCAACCACAACGGTTATTCTGTTATGTCTCGGGTTCTCTTTAATAAAAATTAGAGATCCATTAACACCTCTTCTCCTATTGTTATTGGTCCGGTGCTCATTAACCTCTCGGGTTTCAAAACCCTGTTTTCTTTGGTCTCGGGTTACATACACTGTAGGACCGCAACTGCTCACAATAAATGTGAGAGCAATAAGTGCAAAAATTATTTTTTTCATAACCAAAAATATTATAAGGTAACACAATCAAAGAGTTTGCCAAAACTACATCTGTGGCTCAAAAACAAATGTCATTCTGTTTCCGGTATTAAAGATTGTTCTCGCATATTCGTGAATATCAGCTGAATTCATCTTATCCAGAAGTTTTTTCTCCTCCAATTTTAGATCTTGCTCACCCAAAATTGAATTGGTAATAATAGATACCCAGGCGGGATCATCTTTTTGGTCCTGATAAACTTTAGACAAATAGAGTTTTATCTCTTTCATCTCTTTTTCGGTAGGACCACTCTTAACCAGCTTCTCTATCTCCATCTGCACAACCTCCAGCAGATCTGTTACAAGAGCAGGATCGGTGTCAAATTCGATTGTGAACTTGCAAAGTGTTTTCGGGTATTTTATTATATCGCCCGATACCCCTACGTGATAAGTTCCTCCGCGCTCCTCTCGGATAGATTTCATATATCTGTCCCTGAGGATATAGGTTATAAACTTGGCCATAAGGTTATTCTCTGCACTATAATCGGTTTTGCCGTGGTATGTTCTGGTAACCTCTGCCTTTGTACTGAGCATATTTTTTGCCTTGTAACGAAGTTCAACCTCACCATCTTTAACAGTTGCCTCTCTGTAGTTAAGTTTCGGTGCCTTGTATTTTGATCCTTTTATTGAGGCGATATACTTCTCTGTAAGCTCTTTGCCTTTTGAAGCTTCCATAGGCCCGCTAAATACAAATGTGTAACCTGCAGGGTTCATAAATTGACTACTATAGAGTTGCAAAAGCTTATCTGCAGTAATTGAGTTTACATAGGCAGAGTCGAATTTGAAATGAGTAGGGTTTACTTCAAAACGCATTTTATTAACGGAGTCTCTAAAGCTATTTGTCTCCCCTTTGTCTGTTGAGAGGTTTTTTAGCAGTTGACTCTTGAAGTTTTTCAACTCACGATCGTCAACAGAGACATCTGTAAAGTAGAGATAGAGCAGACGGAACATATCTTCTGCCTCCTTTACATTATTAAATGTTCCGGAAAAATCATTGCTTCTGTAACTGATACCGCTGCTTACGGAGACACCTTTTTTTGAACTCCATTTGGCTCTCTCGTTTTTGTTAAGCCCGTTAACACTAAGTCTTGAAATGAATTGTTCCAACACTTTGATCTCTCCAATATCTTGAGGGAGTGCATAACCACCGCTGCGGAATGCCTTCATACGGATACTCTTATCGGTTCCGCCGTAGCTCTCTTTCCAAATGACTCTTGCTCCGTTCTCCAGTATCCACTCAGTTGTTGAGTCGAGTTGTTTCTCGTAGGTTATATTGAGATCTTTAGATGTAAGAGCTCTTGTTTTCAAAATCTTACCCGCGATTATCTCTTTAGTTGTGGAGATCTCTTTGTCTGTTACCGGGGTGAATTTGTCCAATGAGCTGTTTTTTACCTCATCCAATAGAGAGAGTACATCGTTCTCGGTAGGAAGGTAGATCTTATCACTCTCAGGAATTGCAAATATTATCACACGATTCTCATCGGTTATAATTCTTGAAACAGATGAGTTAACATTTTCAAGTGTGATCTTGTCCAGCAGCTCTTTTGAAAGCCCGAAATATGCATCTATGTTTAAGAGGGGGTTGTTTCGTGTAAAGTGCTCTACAGCTGCAGATACATACTCTTCATTTTTTGGTTTAGCCACTCTCTTATGGAATCCCTCCCACTGTTTTTTAACTCTTACAAGTGCGGCATCCAACTCCTCCTGTTCAAAACCGTGCTGTTTCACTCTCTCTACCTCAATAAATATAGCTTGTAGTGCATTGAGAGTAGATTTGTTATTAACAGGCAGCGAGGTGGTGGTAAAAGTGCTGCTGGCGTAGCTGATGCTCCCGAAAACAGGTATAAGAGCTCTTGTAAGTGAGTCTGTTCCCTCTACAGCAGCCTGGCAGCGAATCTTGAACATATCAAGGAATAGATTCTTAACCAGTTCATCATAGAGAGCTTCTGTTGTGTGTCTTTTTGCAGCAGAGAGGTGAGGAATCTTAATTGTCATCCTAACGGAAAGGGCTTTAGATTCTGGATCTGTATGGAACCCAACTATAGGTTTTTTATTTACAGGAATCGAGTAAGACTCTCTAACAGCTCCGTTCTCTACCTTTGGAATAGTTGAAAATCTTTCAATAATTCTCTTTTCGATATCTGCAATATCAATATCTCCTACAACAATAACAGCCTGTAAATCGGGACGGTACCATTTGTGGTAATACTCTACAAGGGTCTCGCGGGTAAAGGTGTTTATAATTTCTGGAAGGCCAATCACATCTCTCTGGGCAAAACGTGACCCGCTCTGCTCAAAACGTGAAATTCCTTTCATCATCCTGGTTCTGGCATCATCTCCTCGGCGCCACTCCTCCCTTACAACTCCACGCTCTGCCTCTACCTCTGCAGGTTCGCAGGAGATGTAGTGAGACCAGTCGTGAAGAGCTAGCAGGGCAGAGTCAACTACTACCCCTCTTTGTACCGGAACTGCAGATATATTATATACAGTTCTATCCATAGAGGTGTATGCGTTAATGTTGGCTCCGAACTTAACCCCTATGCTGCCAAAATACTCCAGCAGCTGTTTTTTAGGGAAATTCTTAGTGCCGTTAAAGGCCATATGCTCAAGAAAGTGAGCCAGGCCGCGCTGGTTATCATTCTCCTGAAGGGATCCTACATTGTGGACAATAAAGAACTCAGCTCTTCCTGCCGGGTTAGTGGCGTGTCGGATATAGTAGGTAAGCCCGTTTTCGAGCTTACCTATTTTGTAGTTATTATCTGCAGGCAGTGGTGATGTAACATCAAAGCTCTGCGCAAACCCTGCCGTGATTCCTATTACGGCTGCCAGCAGCAGGGTGGTAAATCTTTTTATTTGGTTCATATTCTCTCTATTTTGTGGAGAAGTTCATCTCCTCTATCAGGTGGTTTGCCTTTGCATATTTCTCAATAACCCAAAGAATGTATCGAACATCTACATTGACACATTTATTCATCTGCGGATGGAAGTATGCATCACCCGCCAGGGACTCTTTATTTCCGTCAAATGCAAGACCAATAAGCTCTCCTTTAGCGTTTAGAACAGGGCTTCCGGAGTTACCTCCTGTGATATCGTTATTTGAGAGGAAGTTTACATATAACGTTCCTTTATCTCCCCATCTGCCCCAATCTTTGGATTTAAGCAGTGCCAGAACTTCGGGCTTAATGTTGAACTCATAATTGTCCGGGTTGTATTTATCAACAAACCCCTGAGTAGTGCTTTGTGAACTGTAGTAAATTCCGTCGGAAGGGTTAATAGGACCGACAGTTCCGTATGTGAGCCTCATTGTGGAGTTAGCATCCGGGTACTGAACCACACTCTTCTCTTTGTTCATTTGGTAAACAAGTCGGGTGTAGTAGGCCTCCATATCAAAAACGCTCTCGCCATTGATAATCTTAGTCTCGTCACTGTTGAACTCGGTTATTCTGGCCGATCTTGAGAGTTGAGATATCGGGTCTTCAATATAGAGATCTATCGGCTGGTCTTTACTCACTGTAGCACGGAATTTATCCGGGTTGAGAATGATAGAGTTTTCAAAAACATAGTCTGTCATCAGTTTGCTGTCGCCATAAAACTCCTTGTAAAGCCTGCGGATGTAGTCTCCCCAGTACTCTTCGGGAACAGCTCCCAGGAACTCACGCAGTTGAAAGTACATCAACTCTTTCTCTACCCTTAGGTCGCAAGACTCATAACCACTCTCTATGTTTCTTACAAGTGTCTTATGATGTTCACTGCCCACCTTTAGAGTATCCAGCTTCTCTCTCTCTTTTGCTGTTTTAAGAGAGTTGGTGCGGTTTCCCATATAGATGAAACCTTGACCTGCAACCATTGTCTCCTGGAAATATTTTTTGGCCTTTGCAATTTTCTCAATCTTATTGTAGCTCTCCTCCATCTTTTTGAGAAGATCACCCCATTTTTCTGCTCTCTCAGGGTCGCTCATTATCCAACTCTGAAGTTCACCCTCCTGACTCTTTTTGATGTCAACTACACCAAAACGCCTGAAGTTGGTAACCTCTCCGGCCATTAGCTCCTGAACATTGCTGATGCTAAAGTAATGGTCTGCATATTTAAGTCTTACGGCAGGATCTACCTCCATAAAGCTATTCATAATCTGCAATTTGCCCTTACGAAGTTTAACCGATACCGGGTTTGTAACTCTCTCCTTCTCGTTTACCCCAAAGGAGGAGTTGTAGCGGTTTGTTCTTCCCGGAAACCCCATAACCATAGTAAAATCACCCTCTTTTACCCCTTTGGTGGAGATGTTGAGCACTTTTTTTGGTGTAATGGGAACATTATCTATAGAGTATTTTGCAGGTTTCCCGTCTTTTCCACCGTAAACTCTGTAGAGTGCAAAGTCTCCCTTATGCTGAGGCCACTCCCAGTTATCGGTCTCACCGCCATAGGCAGCAATAGAGACAGGAGGTGCTCCAACAAGGCGGATGTCTGTGTAGACCTCATAGTAGAACATATAGTACTTGGAGCCTCTCCACATTGACATAAGCATACTCTCCATACCGCTTTTTTTGTTGGCAGCACCCTCCATTAGAGATGAGATTTTTCTCATCCCGGATGGTTGACCTGCATCCTTAAGGGAGTCAGAAACTGCCTTCACCTGGTCGGAAATATCCACAACCTTCCTCAGAAAGAAGACAGACTTACCACTAATGTAAATCTCCTGCTCTCTTTTCATTGCCCAAAAACCATTTTCAAGATAGTTTTTGTCGGGAGTACTCAATGCGTGTATGTCACCATAAGCACAGTGGTGGTTTGTTATCAACAGACCCTCTTTGGAGATAATACTTCCGGTGCAACCGAAATCCAGAGCAACCACCGCATCACTTAAGGAGGCGGTGTTCTCGTCATAAATAATTTTTGGGTCAATCTTTAACCCTGCAGATCTCATCTTTGAAGTGAGGTTTTTATCCAGCAGGTTTATTAACCACATCCCCTCATCTGCCCTTGATGGTGTTAATATCAAGAGCAGAGTAAAGAGAGTAGTTACTCTAATTAAATTTCTCATCTATTTTAATTTGCCGTTAAATATATGATGCAGTTACTCTTTGGCAACCGCTTTGGTAGCGCCCTTGGTGTCAAATGTAAACTTAGGGTCTACATCTTCCATAACGCCCTCTTTGTTTTTGATAGTCCATTTAGCTTTGTTCAAAGCTTCCCATATCTTATCATCGTTAAGAACATCTGCTCTGTAGGTAATTCTAAAGCAGTACTCATCACTCTCATTTAGAGTTGTCTCTATAGAGAGGAAGCCCTCCAGTTGAGATAGGTGATTTGAGAGGAACGGAAGGTTTCTTGTGATAAGAGGTTTATCAAGATTTGGATAGACAAGCTCATATACTGCCGCGTTTTTGCCGTCCCAGCTCTCCTGATTCTTTTTGAATGGAACAGAGAACTTGTTAAACTGACGCTCCAGAAACTCTCTTCTGGTAATGGTATCTGAGCCCTCGGCTAGACCAATATACTCAAAATCTACATCAACGATGTTTATACCGCCGCCGTGAACCGGCATTTCAAGTTGCTTAAGTTCAACCATAGATTTAAAGAAATCCTCATCTACAGGTTCATTGATATCCATATACAACCTAACGATAAGAGGGCAATTATATTCGGTTTCAATTCCGTAGTAACCTTTGCCGGAGTTTCTGAACTGAAGGCCAAGGTAGTTAGGATCCATCCTGTCGTACATCTTCTCTGTATAGATTGTAATAACCTTTATCTGCTGAGCCTCAACAGGTGGGGTTGCAATCTTAAATTTTGAAGGGACATAGATCATCTCACGAATTTTCTCTTCCGTCACCTCAGCAGGCACATAATATACATCTACATATGAATGTTTTACAAATGTTGCGACTCCGTAAACTCCCGGAATTTTTTTAAGTGTGGCAGAGAATGCCATTGAGCTTCCGTAACATTTAACGGAGCGAAGACCCTCTATGCGGAACTTTTCCAGTTGTTCGTGTTTTGCTTCGTCACCCCATTTTATATCTATTGTTGGGAGCTCTATTGTTCTTCCAAAGAAGAAGGCTGCAGCAAAAAGTACGATTGTGAGGATTGCAGGAACCCAACGGAAACTCTTTTTACCTCCGAATGTAAGAGCGTCCTGGCTACAGCTTGCAATACACTCGCCGCAAAGGTTACAGTCTACATTTTTAACTGAACCAACTTTATCTACGTCTATTCCATAAGGACATTTCTTCGCGCAAAGACCGCAGTCATTACATTTTTCGGTAGATCTTACAACTTTAAGAAGAGGGAACACCTTAACTTCAAGATATAGTATCTCCCAAAGATAGCCTATTAACGAAGCGGCACCAAGTAGATATACCCACGAAACTGCAAGTCCGCTGTAGTT
>JAUYTH010000282.1 GCA_030695165.1 Bacteroidales bacterium | reverse complement strand
ATTTCTCACCTCCTGCCTGTTATGGAGATCTTGAGTCACAGGGGTATTATGAAATTCTGTGTGAAGAGTGTTGGAGATAGATGTAATTGCAGCCGGATGGAGCGATTCACCGGGTGCAAAAAACTCGGTGACTCTGTTACCGAATGAGTCGTTCTCAAATTCGCATAGTGCTACAGGAAGATAGGCTTCGCTGTTTCGTGAAACGATATCCTCAACTAAAATCTGCTTGGTGAGACTCTCCTGGTTATGCATATCCAGGATAAATGCCTTGATGGAGTTTATAGCATTTAACCCTCTCTGTTTAATATTTGATGCTACAATTTTCTGGCTTGAAGCGACTGACTCTAACTGAGTAATAGGGACTACGGCAGTAAGATACTTAGACCTGTTGGTCATTCTTCCGATATCTCTGTAAGAGAAATCAATCATTGGCTTGTCAACCTCAAAAACCCTTGTCTGAAGGTTAGAATTCAATCCATTAAATAGTTTGGTGTAGCGTTTTGAGATCATATTGTAATCTCTCTCCATAATGGACTTAATACTCACCAATGCCCTCTTCTGATGTGAAAGCAGCATCCTTTTTGACTCGTATTCGCTTTTGTATTTTGCAAGCTTCTGAGAGATCTGAGAACGGATGAGAGAGTAAAAACCTCTGTTCACATTGTCACAAACAAGGTCTGAGGCTCTCTCTTCTGCAGCAATTACTGCTGCCTGCATAGCAACTACGGCACCGGTGGTAAGGGTTACATTCTTGGAAACATTGCCCATCTCCTCTGCCAGTGGCTGCGTATCTATATGATAATTGAAGGTTGACATAAAATCAAATAGGAGTTTCTAAATTAAAGTTCTTCCTGGAGTTCGTGCTCAAGTTCTGCAATGGCATCTCTTGCCATATCCGGCAGACTCATTGAGACCAATTCAAAAGTTATGTTGTCTACGCTTGGTTCCGGAGGCATCTCAGACATCTTTGCAAATAGAGGATTTACTGCTATAAGTGGTTTTCTTCTTTCATCCATATCGTAGATCTCTTTGGCTGCTACGGCAGTATCTTTAGAGTTTCCATCCCTTAAAAGAGCCTCATAATAATCTATATGCTCAAAACTGTCTGCTTTTTTTACAATATCCTCCTTAAGCTGTTCCATATAATTTTCGAAGTCTGTCTGAACACTCTGGAAATCTTGTGACTGCTTCTCAAATGCAGCAAGAATCTCTACGCTGCTGGAGACAGATTCCACAAGCGAGGAGTCGAGCGACCCTTTTGACTGCTTCATACTCTCCTCTGTTTTTTGCATTGAGATCATTGTGTTATATGCGGCAACATATTCGCTTAAAGTATTCCTCATCAAATTGACAAGATCTGCACTCTCTGCTCTGTTTCGTCCGTAGAAATCTTCTGTATCCTGATGCCATTTGTTGAGGTAGCTTATCTTCTGATCTTTGATATGGTTGTAAATTTTTAGCCTCTCAACCCTGGTCTCCTCCATAAGACTCTGCACAATTGGGGCAACAATCTCTTCGTGAATCTGGTGAATACCAAAGGGCATATTTGTGGTGCTTCCATCCTCTGCAACCCAGTTATCTGAAAGGATATTGTATCTTACCTTAGAGCTGCTCTTAAGCTGAAAAGGGACATACTCCTGAATTGACTCTCCGTAATTAAAACTCTCGTTTCGTATCCTCTCAATCTCTGCCTGTTCCAAAACAGGGGAGTAGTGGTTGTATGGAGATTTAAGAATCTTGAAGAGAACTCTGTTTGACTCAAATACTATTTTATCTGCAGAGGCAATTTTGAGTGAAGATATTGTCTGAACAGATTGAGCAAGAGTGAGCATAAGCCCTTTTAAGACATCTTCAAATTTGGATGTGTGTCTTGAGAGGGTATCCTTCATCCTGTTAAGTTCGTGGAATTTTGATATTTGAGAGTAGTATCGGGAGGTGTCAAAAACCTCAAAAACAGGTGCCCCGGCAGGGATCTCATTTGTAGAGTACTCTCTGAGGAAATTATGATACTCACTGTTATTGGAGACTAAAGGGAGAGATACTGCGGTGGTATCTATATCATCTATACAGAAAGTTATTGTGCGAAGAGCTCTCTCGAGTGACCCGAAATAGTCATTTTGATTCAACTCTTGCATAGATGATGAGAACTCCTGAGTGTTGACAGATTCAGAGTTAAATGAAGATTCAACCATAGGAGCCTCTTTGGAGAGCTGCTCAAGCTCCTCGATTTTTTCTACCAGAGTCTCATTGTGTTTTGGAATCTGAAGTTTAAACTCACTCTCCGCTGTAGTGCCGGTATAATCTACAATAAAGCTCTTGTTCTCATATTTTACCTGACTAGCTACTGGTACATAGGCAATTGCCATTTTACTCACTTTATACCCACGGAAGATCTCTCTGTTTTTTTTGTTGAGCTCCTCAATCTGCTCCTCTAATATTGACCTGCTCTTTTTTAAATTACCCTCTTTAAGGAAATAGATAATAAAAGGGATTATAAATATGAACAGGAGCCATTTTAATAGAGATGTGCGGGAGATATCCTTGTTTAAGGTAGCAAGCTCCTCTTCCAGTTCGGATTTTCTTCTCTCTATCTGCTTCTCTTCAAAAACAATTTTTTCGGCAGCTTTTTCATAGAAATCAAGCAAAATCCTGGCCTGATCCTGGTAAACATTTTCTGAATCTTTAAATATTTTGCCTTTCATATGTAGGTGCTATTTTCTAAACCGCGTAAATTTATGTGTTTTTTTTCTAAAAAACTAAACTCTATTTCTTTAATTACACCATTTTGTTTAAGTCAATTACTAATTGACAATAATCTCATCAATGAATATAAATGCATCTCCCCCGGCTCCAAGGTGCCAGGCGGGAATCTTGCCGTAGTTTATAGCTTTTACTTTAACATATCTTACTCTAGATTTGGTCTTTAACTCAAAATCCTCTCTTGAGATTTCGTAGTCATCTTCCGGTATAGAGTTTTGAACCCTGCCTGCCTCTTTAAAATTGACTCCATCTTCCGAAAGATAGAAAATAACACTCTTGGGGAACCAAATCCAGGAGCGGATATCCCGAACAAAACCGCCGGCGAGATATTTTATGCTCTCCACCTTTCCCAAATCAATCACAGCCTCAAAATCTGTTGCCTGATAACCCTGCCACCCTCCAAGACGCCAGTTCTCCTCACCCCGGATTCCATCTATAAGTGCCTCCGGCCCTCCCCCGGTGTAGTTTTTGTTATATGGAGTATTAATAACGACAGAGCGATTCAGCTCTATTTTGGTAAATCTTCCCTCAACACTCTTACTAAACCCTAACCCCTCTTTCCATGCAACCGCTTTCAAAATGGTGGTGGTGTTAAAGGTGAGTGGAGATGTATACTCTGCAGAGGTGGCGTTTGGCTCTGTTCCGTCTAAGGTGTAGTAGATTTTGCATCCCGGTACTATTGTACCGATTGAGACGCTGGTGCTCTCTTTGATTATTGGACTATCTGCTTCAAGAAAAGGGATCGGCAGAATTAGTTCATCTTCGATAGATGTGACCGGGGAGTTGCTGGCAGATTCGGAGTTGTCTATTCCCCAATTTTTGTTTGGGGTGCTGCCCATTACAAATAGGAGCTCTCCGCCGGACATTATTGCAGAGTGGGAGATATAAGATTTGTTGTAGGTTTGGCCGTTAAGTGTTGCAGATTGTATATAACGGTTTTTGGCAGATACACCTTTTGCCACTATCCGGAACACCTCTCCATTTTCGAGGTTGATCTCGGTTTGAGGCAACCAAGGGGTTCCTATGATGTATTCGGCGAGCCCGGGTGTGACAGGGTAGAAGCCCATTGCGCTCATAACCAACCAGGCAGACATCTGCCCACAATCTTCATTACCACTCAATCCATTAGGCTGGTCGGTAAAGAAGTCATCCATAATCTGTCGTACTCTGTATTGAGTCTTCCAGGGCTGGTCTACAAAGTTGTATAGGTAGGCCATATGGTGACTCGGCTCGTTGCCCTGGGCATACTGACCGATAAGACCGGTTATATCCTTCATATCCATCCCTGTGATAGGGGCGTCTGTCTCGAAAAGCTCATCTATTTTGGCGGCCAGTTGCTCTTTGCCACCGTGAAGTTTGATAAGGCCGGTTATGTCCTGAGGAACATAGAAGCTGTAGTGCCACGAGTTTGCCTCAACAAAATGCCAGTCAATTGTTGTAGGGTTGAAAGGTGTGAGCCAACTTCCGTTTAGGCGAGGCCTCATAAATCCGGTGGTAGTGCAGAAGATGTTTTTATAGGATTGTGCTCTGGTTATATACTCCCTGTAGAGGTTGTCGTCGCCCATCTCCTTGGCCATTACTGCAATACACCAGTCATTATATGCATATTCAAGTGTTTTGGAGATTGAACCGTGCTCTTTGTCAGATGGAACATATTGGTGCTTAATATAGACACCCAGCCCGTAGTGCTCTTTAGTTGCGCTGTTTACCATCGCTTTGAGAGCAAGATTGGCATCAAAATTTCGTATCCCCTTCATCCACGCATCTGTTATTACCGAAATTGAGTGGTTGCCAAGCATACAGTATGTTTCGTTGCCGGCCAGCTCCCAGATTGGCAGCAGTCCACCCTTTTCGTAGATATTTAGCATTGTTCGGATATAATCTGTAGATCTTTTCTGATCTATGATTGTCATTAGCGGGTGCCACGTCCTGTAGGTATCCCAAAGCGAGAAGATGGTGTAGTTTGTAAAACCATCTGCAGTATGGATCTCTCTGTCTATACCCCTGTATCGCCCATCTGTATCCATAAAGATATTTGGTTGTACCATTGTGTGATAGAGAGCAGTGTAAAAGACCCTCATCTGCTTTTTGGTGCCACCCTTAACTGTTATTTTACCCAACTCACTGTTCCACAGCTCTATCCCCTTTTCACGAATAGAATCAAAGCCCCACTCAGGAATCTCGCTATCCAAATTGAGTTTGGCACCCTGTGAGTCAACTGCAGATAGTGAGACCTTAACCTCTATGGGCTCTCCCTTTTTTGTCTCGAAGCCGACAAACGCTTTTATATTGGTGCCGGTTGCGGCACTGGCTGTATTACCGGCTGTAATGAGGGTGTCGTTCACGGCTATGCCGCTTCTAGAGAATGGTTTGGAGAACTCCATATGAAAATACCAGATAACATCCTTCGCCCAGTTTGAGGAGCGCCTCATACCCCGAATCTCACGATCATTAATGATCTCTATCCAGGATTCGGTTACCTTATCCCGGTGCTTAAGATCTATGATGATGTTGGAGAGTTCGCTCTCGGGAAAGGTGTAACGGTGGTACCCCACTCTCGCGGTTGCAGTCATCTCTGCCAAAACCCCGGGCTTATCCAGCCACACCCTGTAGTAGCCGGCTCCGGCTTTTTCGCTCTTTTTTTTGAATTCAGATGAGTAGAGCAGATTGTCAAAAACCGGCTCCCCAACCACAGGCATCAGCAGAATATCTCCATAGTCGCTGATTCCTGTACCGTTGAGGGCTGTATGGGCAAATCCGTAGATAACTGAGTCGCTGTAGTGGTAACCCGAGCATCCGTCCCAACCGGTGAGCCTGGTCTGCGGAGAGAGTTGAACCATCCCAAAGGGTACAGTTGCTCCCGGATATGTATGGCCGTGAGCATCGGTTCCAATAAAGGGGTTCACGAATGAGGCCGCACCATCT
>JAUYTH010000278.1 GCA_030695165.1 Bacteroidales bacterium | reverse complement strand
CTCTTATTAAGTGGATACGAGGTTTGCTCGCAAAACGTTGGATGGTTCTATCGGGTGGAATTTTGCTAGCTGTTATGCATCTTATCTCATCACTCGCTGTCGCAATCTTTATTAAGTATCTACTGGACGATATTATTCCCTCAGGAGGTGGAGAGCAGCTGACAAAAGTTTCTCTTTTAATGGCTCTTATCCTTCTCCTCTCGGTGCTTATATCAGTTACCCGAAGCGTTATGCATATAAATTTGTCAATAAACACAGACAAAGAGCTTATAACAAACTATCTGAAGCATCTTTTCAGGATTCCTCTCCCATTTTTCAACACCGTTAAAACGGGAGAGTTAACCTCCAGAATATTTGATGTATACAGGATTCGCAATCTAATATCCGAGACCATTCCGGAGGCGGTCGTTGCCTTTATAACTCTTTTTGTATCTCTGGCTCTGCTTTTTATAACCGAGAGTAATCTGGCACTGCTTTGTCTGGCCTTCATTCCGCTATACCTTACAATTTATATAATTCACGACAGGCTTAACAAACCTCTTATGAGAAGCTCAATGGAGAGGGCATCCCGTTTTCAGAGCATTGTTATTGAGAGCTTAAAGTCTGTTGCAACAATAAAAAACTTTAGTAACGAGAGATATGCTATGGCAAGAACCACTCTCAAGCTGGAAGATCTCAACAATACCCTATCTCAGACCGGAAAGGTATCTATATTCACCGGTGCAGCTGCAGAGATGGTATCAAAACTTATTATGCTTGTAATCCTCTGGAGTGGAGGAGCAGCAGTTATTACAGGGTTATTGACAATAGGGGAACTGGTATCCTTTTATACCATTGCTGCCCTCTTTACTTCTCCGCTTCAGCAAATAGCGTCTGCAATCTCATCTTTTAGAGAGGGAAATGTGGCAGCAACCAGGTATCTGGATATAATGGCTCTGGAGGAGGAGTGTATCGGCAGTGGCGAGAGAGTCAGAGCAGATAGCCTGGTGGTGAGTAATCTCTCTAACAGCTATCCGGGAAGGGAGAGGCTCTTCGAAGATATATCGTTTAAAATAGGGAGAGGTAAGATATTACTGCTACGCGGTGAGAGCGGATGCGGTAAAAGCACTATAGCCTCAATTCTTATGCTGCATATGAGACCGGAATCCGGCACAGTTGAAGTTAACGGGAAAAGCATATTTGACTTTGAACCTGCAGGATGGAGAGGTAGTGTATCTATCGTTCCTCAGAATCCCGACCTCTTTGGCAATACCATAAAAGAGTGCATAATGGATGGGGTTGAGTCAAATAATCACAGGGCCATCTACGATGAGCTATGTCTGGAGCTGGAGCTGAACAAGATTTTTGAATCGCTTCCCAATGGTGATACAACTCATCCCGGAGAGGGGGGATCTCTCCTCTCCAGAGGCGAACAGCAACGGATTGCCTTTGCTAGGGCTATTGCAAGAAAGCCATCCTTCCTAATACTTGACGAGGCAACATCTTCAATGGATATAAGTTCAGAGAAAATTATTGAGCGATCAATTATGAAGCTTAAAAGAGAGGGTACTCTAATACTTATGATCTCTCATAAGTCTAGATCCTGTTTAATCGCAGATGAGATAATTGAAATGAGATAAATTAAGAGTAATAAAGATGGAGGGTGCACACTCCCGGCGAATATCTGCACGCCGTTCTATGCAGAGTTAAAAAAATAAAATGCTATGAAAGAGTATGTGAAAGATGAGTGGGGTCTGAGAACTCTTAGAACAGACGAGATGCTCACAAGAGGCGGACTTACGTTTCGGGAGTTGTGGAATTTGCTTAACACTTTAGGTGAAGCATTAAAAAAGGCAGAGAAATACTGGCCCAAATTCAGGGATGGTTTTCAAGCCGGATGGGAGGCAGCGTAATGGAAAATTTTGTTGTAAATCCGAATGGACTTGCCTCTCTGACAATGAGTCAGATGTGCAGAGTTACCGGAGGCTCCGGTGGTTGGGACTACGAAATTGCCGAGTATCTGGGAAGAGGTGCAGGATATAGCATAAAAAAAATGTGGAGGCTTTTCCAGTTTTTGAGTAAGAACCTGTATGAGATGCAAGCAAATACGCAGGTAATTTACAAGTAAAATTCCTGCAAAAATACACTTTTAAGGGAGTTTGTAATAGAAAAAAAATTATCTTTGCGCATTATGAAAATTAATTACAAACTCCCATTATTACTACTTCTGATTATTCCCTCACTTCTCTCAGGACAAAAGAGATGGAGTCTCCAGGAGTGCATCAGTTACGCCTGGGATAACAACCTGCGCATTAAACAGCAGGAACTCTCAATAGAACAGAGTGAAAACAATCTTGCCCAGGCAAAACTTAACTATATTCCAACCCTCAATGCATCTATGAGCCACTCTATGAACTGGGGTCGCTCGGTGAATATCCAGGATTTGGAAATTGTAGAGAACAAACTATCTCAAAGCACAAGTGCAAGCGCACGGGCAGCAGTGAGTATTTTTGAAGGTTTCACCCGAAAGAATGACATCAAAAGCAAGGGTTTAGTTGTAGAGGTATCACTCCAGGAGGTTGAACAACTAAAAAACAATATATCGGTTGAAATTGCACGCTCATATCTTCAGATTCTTCTCTCCAGAGAGATTCTTAAAACTGCTCAGGAGAGTATTAAAAGCGTGGAGGAGCAACTTGAGAGGGCAAACAAACTTGTAGATGCAGGAAGCGTTGCATACAGTACTCTCTTAGAGGTGCAGGCTCAGCTTGCCGCAGAGAGGTTTCAGGTTGTAAATGCAAAGAACCAGCTTAAGAGTTCTCTTCTCACTCTTAAACATCTTCTTGATCTTGAAGGTGACGCAAGTTTTGATATTGAAGATGTAAATGTTGATTTTCTTGTAACCGGGTTCTCCGGAGAGGATATTGACGAACTTTTCCGGTTATCTCAGTCTCTGCCCCAAATTAAGAGTGCAGAATTAAATTTGGAAAACTCCGGCCTTCAGCTTGCAATTGCCAAAGGCAGAGCACTCCCTTCAGTTACCTTCTCTGCAGGCTACGGCTCTTACTACAGCGATAGCAGAGAGCAGGCTTTCTTCGATCAGTTTAATGACAATAGAAATCCTTCTCTGGGATTCGGGTTGAATATCCCTATATTCAACAACCATCAGATTAAAACTTCTGTAAAAAATGCCAAACTTGGGGTAAGAAGTGCCACCATTGAGGTAAAGAACAGACAGCAGATACTTTACAAAGAGATACAGCAGGCAAACAATGATGCTGTCTCTTACTACGAAAGATACAAAGCTTCCGAGAGTAATGTTAAGGCTATGGAGGAGTCATTCCGTTATGTTCAGCAAAAATTTG
>JAUYTH010000274.1 GCA_030695165.1 Bacteroidales bacterium | reverse complement strand
GTTTCTCTCTTTTGCAAAAGGGGTTAAAGATATACCCGGGGCACTACTCAGTCTGAACATAGATTATGCAGATAAAATTTTTCAATGGGCACTGCTGCCAAGAGTTCTCATTCTTGGAATAATTTCAATAGTTGCCTTTGCCCTTACAATTATGAGTTGGACATACTCAATAAAATGGTGGTTGTTGCTTATTTTGCTGGTATTTACTTTCGCAATGGCAATCCCGGACTACCTGGTCACCAAACGAAGTCTAAGATCGATAAGAAAACTTCCGATACTATTTATATTAATGTTTTTCAACCTTTTTAGAACAAGAGGAGCTTCTAAGAATTTTATTCACACTCAAAAGGGGTAACCCGGACTCTTGACAGAAGGAACTTCATACAGAACAATTTTTAAAGCCACCTCTCTGTTTGGCGGTGTTCAGGTAATTCAGGTAATCCTAAATCTTATAAGAGGTAAGGTAATTGCCGTACTACTTGGCGCTGCAGGTGTGGGGCTCAACAGCCTCTTTATCTCATCGGTCTCGATGATTAGCAACATCTCGGGTCTGGGGCTCAGTTTTACAGCTGTAAGAGATATTGCAAAGGCCAAGGAGTCCGCAGATGAGCAGAGGCTATCTATAATAATAAAAGTTTTTAAAAGATGGCTTTATGCTACATCTCTTTTAGGATTCGCAGGGGTATTGATTTTTTCGCCTCTATTGAGTCTATACACTTTTAAGAGCTATGAATATACGATTCCATTTATGTTTCTGGCTTTTATGCTTTTGTTCGGCTCACTCTCTGCAGGTAATGCCTCGCTTTTACAGGGAACCAGAAACCTTAAAAAATATGCACTATACACTCTAACCGGCTCCCTGGTAGGACTTATTGTCTCTGTCCCTTTTTACTATCTCTTCGGCATAAAAGGAGTTGTTCCTGCCCTTATTGTATCTGCATTTATCACCTTTCTTTTTAGCATCTATTACACCTCAAAGATAGAGGTAAAGAGTGTCTCTGTTAGCTGGAAGGAGAGCTATACACAGGGGTTGGATATGGTAAAACTGGGTGTTGCAATGATGCTCTCGGTGTCGATAGGATCTTTGGCGCACTATCTTGTGAATACATTTATCAGTAATTCCGGCTCAATTGGAGATCTTGGTCTTTATCAAGCTGGTATGGCAATTACATCACAGTCTATAGGGCTTGTCTTTACGGCAATGGCAATAGACTACTACCCCAGGTTATCTGCAATAAGCGATAATAACGAAAAGGTAAAACAGATGGTAAACCAGCAGGGTGAGATTACAATGTTGATTGCCACACCTGTTCTTATAGTTCTCTCTTTGATGGCACCTTTGGTAATTAGGCTGCTATATTCCGCAGAGTTTTTACCAATAGTAGACTTCCTTAGAGTGCTTGCTTTTGGGATGATGTTTAAGGCTGCCTCATACTCAATCGGGGCAATTTCATTTGCTAAGGGAGATAAAAAGGTCTTCTTTTTCTTAGAGGGGATTTATATGAATGCAAGCATATTGCTGTTCAGCGTAATAGGATATAAGATTAACGGACTTAACGGACTCTCCTGGGCTATCTTGTTTATGAACTTTGTATATTTTATAATTATAAACCTTGTAACTAATAACCTATATAAATTCTCAATTAACAAGGCTTTGTGGAAAATACTAATAGTCAGCACATTGCTGATGTCGCTTCTATATCTGATACTTAGATACAGTCCACAAAAATACTCTTATCCTTTAGCAATCATAATTGTAATAATTTCAATAATCTATTCCTACCTAGAAATTGACAAACTTATAGGGGTTAGAGAGTTGATTAATAAAATTCTAAAAAGGAAATAAGGTATTATTCGGAGTTATTTGGAGAAGAGGGGGTGACTTTTAATGCGGTTTCGGATACGGATAAACTTCCAGTTAGCCCTTATAAACAGGTCAATAAAATATCTGTATGAGATCTTAAGTTTTAAAGAGAGAGTTCTTGGATTTGAAATTCTTATCCATTCAGCAGGGATTAAGTCCTTCAAATTATAGTTAGTCATTTGCAAGCCAAACCATTTGATAGGCGCTATTACTATTTTTGAAGGATTCGGATTAAGCCAAGCTCCCCACCAGCTGAATGATGAATTGCTTATAATGTTATGGGTGCAAAATGTTTGTAAGTAAAGGTCAACAATAGGAGTCTCGTTGGTAGAGAAATAAAAATTCTTGCCAATGAATTTTTTTTTGCACCATTCAATATCGTCACTTAAAATAAGGTATCTTTTATCCTTCCCCAGATAGCTGATTGCTCTATTAAAATATGGCATTTCACAAATAGGCTGTCTCAATGGTCTATTAAGATAATCTCCTCTTCTAACATGTAAAGAGATAATCTCCTCTTTAAACAGGTGCCCGTAGGTGTTGTTTATATATGAAAGAGTTTTTTCGTCGAGTAAAAAAAGTTCTTTTACATACTCTTTGTCAAAGAATTTTTCACTTTGATAATACCCGGTTAATCTTATTTTATCAAAATACTCAATTTCGCAGAATTCAAATCCGGGCTGAATATATTCAATCGAGTCTTCGGGTAACCCATCGATGAATTTTACCTTCCGAAGTATGTTAGAGCGGAATGGCTCTACATGCTCCTTTAAAGTTATACCACCAGGCACATCAATATTTGATAGACAGACTAAGTAGTCGCTATTATTTCTATGAGCAAGAGATGCTCCGGCTGCAATCTGGAAAAGAATATTGCCAATTCCGTCGGTAACTGTAGTGTAAACCATTTTTTTTACAAATATAAAAATTTTACAAATCAGTTTTTGTTTTTGACTCTTCAATATTTTGTAGAATAATAGCTAAAAAAGGGTAATTTTGTAAAGATTCAACAGTAATAAAAGAGTCACAATAAACAAAAATAAAAGATGAGTTGGTACAAAAAATATCTGCCAGTATTTGAGAAGCCCTTTTCTCAGGCCCCACAGGAGGTGTTAGATGAGATTAGGTCAAATCTCAAAAGAGTTCAGAGCGATAACCCGGTTGCTACAGTGGCTATAATTGCCTACAACGAGGAGATACGGCTTCTCAGTTGCATCTGGTCTCTGAGTGAGTCCCGCTGTAAATATCCTATTGAAATCATTGGTGTTGACAACAACTCATCCGATGCGACTCCCGATGTTTACAAAGCTGTAAACCTGCCATTTTTTACCGAAACCAACAAAGGGCCAGGCTATGCAAGAAATAGGGGGCTTACAGAGGCAAGGGGTAAATATTATCTTTGTATAGACTCAGATACAATGTACCCGCAGAAATATGTTGAGAAGATGATTGAAGAGCTGGAAAAACCGGGAGTTGTTGCAGTTTCTGCATCATATAGTTATGTGCCAAGCAGGGAGTATCCAAAGTATTGGTTGGCAGTTTATGAGTTCATTAGAGATGTTCATCTCTTATTGCTCTCATTTAAGAATCCGGTTTGGTGTGTAAGGGGTGCGGTTTTTGGACATTCAGTAGATTTAGCCCGTAAGATTGGCGGTTACAGGGTTCATATAACCAGAGGGGAAGATGGTTCAATGGCATATGACCTCAAACAGTTTGGCAGGATATCTTTTAAAAGAGGGTGCAAAACCAGAGCGATTACCTGTACAAAATCCATTGGGGCAGATGGCCCAATCTTTAAAGCACTCCTTAAAAGAGTCTCTGAGTCGATAAAAGGTTTCAGAAGATATTTCTTCTTTACCGGAGATTCCGATGGAAAACCAACTTCAAAATAGTTTGTATGAAGGGACTGTTTATTCACTTTTTCGGATTAAATGAGTTTAGCGGGATTAGTAAAAAAATAACCAGCCAAATTGATTCGCTTGAGCGCAATGGTATTCAGATGCAATTCTGTTATGTAGATATTGACAAAGATAGAGTTCAGAGAAGAGTCTGTTCGGGCACCGAAATTGACAATTTCGGGAACGGGTTCATTTCTAAGTTCGGGAAGTGGCTCGCTTTCAAAAATCTAACCAGCTATATCATCTACAACAATATTGAGTTTGTCTATATCAGGAGCTTCTACAACACAAACCCCTTTCTTTTAAGGATGTTCTCAAAGTTAAAAAAGAGCGGTGTCAAAATTGTGATGGAGTATCCGACATATCCTTACGATAAAGAGACAGAGAGGGAGTACTATATGTACAAACCCATCTTTTTTTTAAACAGGATATTCAGAAGGTTCCTAAAAGGGAGGCTGGATAGAATAGTCACCTTTACCAACCTTGAATTTATTGATGGGGTTAAGACGATAAACATATCAAATGCAATTGATTTTTCAAGTGTACCTTTGGCAAATAGAGTTCCCGGGTGTAACAATAATTTTAACCTCTTGGGAGTTGCAGAGGTCCATTTTTGGCACGGATACGACAGGGTTATTGCGGGATTGGCAAGTTTTTACAAAGATAAAGACAGAGATATTGATGTGCATTTTCATATAGTTGGAGCAGGTGCCCAGGCAGATCTTGTCCAGCTTAAAGAGATTACATCTAATCTCAGTATGGGAGAGTATGTCCATTTTCACGGAAACAAACACACAGATGAACTGGATGAATTTTTTGATATGGCAGATTTTGGTATAGCAAGTCTGGCAAGACACCGGACAGGCATTACTAATATCAAAACCCTTAAAAACCGGGAGTATGCGGCAAGAGGAATCCCTTTTATTTACTCAGAGATTGATGAGGATTTTGAGCAGATGCCATATATTATAAAAGCCCCTGCAGATGAATCGGCAATTGATATATGTAAAATTATTGAGTTTAAAAACACACTTAATCTAACCCCCGGGCAAATTAGAGAGAGCATAACCAAGAAGCTCTCCTGGGATGTGCAGATGAAGACGGTTGTAAAAGAGCTACTACATATAATAGAAACCTAAAGATTATCGCAATGACTCCTTACCTTGAAAAACATCCATCCAATGATCACACATTTCATACATTAACTGTTCAAATGTATACTCTGGTTTCCAATTTAGTAGCTTCCGGGCTTTTGAGGAGTCCCCTCTTAAGTAAGGCAATTCTTCAGGTCTTAAAAAAATAGGGTTTTGGTGAACATAATCTCGATAGTCCAAGCCCAGATATTTAAAAACAACATCACACATTTCTCGAACGGAATGCGTCTCCATTGTAGAGACAATAAAATCCTCAGCTTCTGAGTGGTTTACAATTAGATGCATGGCTTTTACATAATCTTTGGAATGTCCCCAGTCTCTATAAGAATCCATATTGCCTAATTCTAAACGATCTTCTAACCCAAGTTTTATCCTGCAAGCTTCCTTTACAACCTTATTTGTTACAAAATTACTTCCTCTTCTAGGGGATTCATGATTAAATAAAATTCCATTGCAAGCATGCATATTATAAGCACGACGATAGTGCCTTACAATATTATATCCAAATACTTTTGCACAACCATAAGGTGATGTTGGATTCATAATTGTTGATTCTCTCTGAAAAGCATCTGATTCTACAGATAAACCGAACATCTCAGAAGAGGATGCCTGATAAAATTTTACATCAGGAACGATTCTTCTGCAAGCGTCAATTAGATTAATAACTCCGATTGCATTAGTTTGAACTGTAAATTGAGGTATGTCAAAGCTTATTCTAACATGGCTTTGTGCTGCCAAATTGTAGACTTCATCGGGCTTTATTTGCATCAATAGTTTTTCGATAGAAGTTTGATCTAGCAAATCTGCATAATATGTATGAATGTTACTTTCAACTTTACCAAGCCTGTAAGATTGATTTTCAGGGACAGAGTTTCTACGTATAGTGCCGTGAACGTCGTATCCTAAATTTAAAAGATGTTCTGCAAGATAGCTACCATCTTGACCGTTTATACCAGTAATAAATGCCTTTTTCATAGTTTTTTAATTATCCTTTTTTATTTTATTATATAATTGGCAGTAAGGTTTTTAAATGTGGTGTTGAAACAGTTCTTCGTTTTCTAATTAAGTCATTAGTGCAAGCATCAAATGGATATATATAATTTAATGCAATGTAGATAGAGAGTTTATATAAAAACTTTATCAAGAAGCTGTCCTAAATAAGGTCCAGTTTTGCACTCATACACTAAAGTATCATCTTCTAAAATAAGGTAATTGTGTCCTCCATAAAAAGTTATTGAACAATCCCCGGCATATAAAATGGGTTCAGAAAGAATATTATCATCCAAATCATAAAAAATGCATTTTACGCTTCCTTTAATAACAATCCAAGACTCTTGGGTAATATTGGTTATCTTGTCATAATTAATATGTTTGTGAGGTCTAAAAGTAGTATCTTTTTGCATTTTAATACAAGCCAATTGTAAAAACTCTTCATCCGGAGTAATGTTTATTCTCCCATTTGTATCAGCGGATCTGTAAATAATATGCATAAGTTTACCATCTTTTACCTTTGAATAAATTTTTTCCATATGTGTATATGTTATTAATTATTATATAAAATTGTAAAGCGACGCAAATGCAACAGAGTTTTGGACACTATTAATGTTCAATAATAAAATTATTAAAAAAGTCTTTGACAAATATAGTGAATTGTGTTCAATTTTTGATAGCCTTTTCAAATATTGAATGATGCGCCACCAAGGTCTTAAGTTGTTGTTGTATGGTCTGATAAGGGTAAAGATTTTTAGATTACAAACGAAACTCTAATCATAGATGCTAGAATAAAAAAGATTGATTAGACCGGTAATATAAATGACGTCTTCATCTGTTAGTTGAGAGGCAGATGGCAACCATAGACCTTTTTCTCCAACTAATTTAGATACAGGATAATTGGAGTCATCTGGGATACCATATATATTTGTATACGCTAATTGCTTATTAATTGGAGGATACATTATTCTTGTCCCGACCCCATTCTTAATTAAGAATGAGATTAGTTTCTCTCTGTCGTCAGCTAAGGTGTCAATGAACCAAGGGGTAGTGTATTTTAAATCTTGGTTAAAAAGTTTTATATGAGTCGAATCTTTTAATTCTCTTTGATATAGTTTTAAAATCTCTTTTTTGCGATTAATCCTCCATAGTAACTTTTTCATTTGTTCATTACCAATTATTGCTTGAAGCTCTGTAAATTTGAAATTATATCCAATAGAATCATGGACATCATTGCCTCCGCCACTTCTCCCAAAATCCTTAAGACGGCCTAATTTGTATGCTGTTTCATCATCGTTTGTTACAATAGCTCCTCCTTGTCCTGTTGAAATAATTTTGGGCGCAGAAAATGAAAAACTGCCGGATAAACCAACAGTACCTTGGTGTCTTCCATCTGGATAAAAAGAGCCAAGAGATTGCGCCGAATCTTCTAGAAGCTTTATATTAAACTCTTGACACAAAGAAAGGAAAGCCTCAATCCCTGCTTTTGGATATCTGCCATTAGCAGGCACAAATAGAATTGCTTTGGTCTTGTTAGTAATTGATTTTCTGACCTTTTCTATGTCAAGACAAAGTGTTTCTTTCTCCACATCTACAAACACGGGTTTGGCCCCAATCATCTTTATAGAGTTTGGCGTTGCAATCATTGTGTAATTAGGAACGATAACCTCATCACCTGCTTCAATCCCAGCAGCTATTGCCATCAATGTAAGACTTATTGTTCCATTATTAACTACAAAGCAGTACTTTGCTCCAGTGAATTTAGCAATGCTCTTCTCAAATTCGGTGGTGTGTTTGAACTCTGTCAACCACCCACCTTCATCCATATATTGATTTAGTGCGTTCTTTTCTTCATCACCAAACCAAGGTTCCATTTGAAGTATCATAAATGATATAATTTAATTATTTGCTACTTATGTGGCTATTTTAGGGCTAATTTAAAACTAATTATTGGAAATAGAAGAGTTTTCTTTCTGGAAGAGAAAATACCGGATCTTCTTGACACAAATAACGGGTTATCTATTTTGTAAATGCAATATTACTACAATTAAATCTTAATTTTTTTGGAGGGATTGATTATATGACATATTAATTTGTACCACTCCTATGCCCAAAACTCAGCTGGACCTAAAATAGGCATATATAATAAACAAACCCAAAAAGAGATTAGTTGGAGATAAGAAGCGATTTAAACAGCTTATCCCACTCTCTTGCGATTATATCAATAGTAAAGTCCTTTGCCCGCTCTCGTGCATTTTTGCCAATCTCTTTGCGAACCTCTTCGTTCTCTATTAGGTAGCAGATCTTTTCTGCCAGCTCATCTATATCTGTAGGGGTAACCAGCAATCCGGTCACACCATCTGTAATAAGATCTTTTGGACCGCAAGGACAGCTAAAAGCAACAGGAGGAACTCCGAAGGACATAGCCTCCGTGAGAACAAGTGCAAACCCCTCAAACCTTGAGCTGAATGCAAAAATTGAACTTTCGCAAAACTTGTCGGTAAGGTCTCTTATCGCTTCATTTGTAGTACAACTTGTTTCAATGCCATTTCGTATTATCTGTTCATTAAAAAGAGTTCTGTCGCCTGCTCCATATATGTTCAGACTCCAATCCGGATGTTTTTTATTAACTATTTTCCAGCTGTCCAAAAGCATATCAAATCCCTTCTGTTCAACAAACCTTCCAGCAGAGATAACCTTTTTTGATGTGCAGTCAGAGACTCTCTCCGGTAATCTTTCTATCGGATTATGAATAACAATAATATTATCAAGCTCTGGCCACCGCTCTAAATCTTCCCTGCTTAGAACTACGAATTTATCAACTCTTTTAAGGTTATATATAAGCTGATTCATCCAGAGTTTGGAGAAAAAATCTTTTATGATAGATAATTTGTGGGTTGTGTTAAAATCCCTGTAATTGAGCCTATTGAACTGCATTTCCCCGATTTTTTTGCTTCCGTCCTTTATCCGGGTAATGAAATTTATCTCTCTTCTTAGCATTGAGACGGTAATGTCTGGTCTTGTGCTCACTAAAAATTTTGAAAGCCGTTTTTGAAAAAGGAACTGTTTGTATAGATATAGGAATATTTTTATATATATGGGGTAGAGCCTTATACGTTCAAAATTTATATCCAGATTGACAACTTTCACTTTATCCGAAAGTTGAAAATATGGAGTTTCTTCCTTACTGTCCGTTAGAACAATTGTCACATCGTATCCAAAAACCTCGGAGAAATAGTTTGCTTTAATTGTAAGAACCTTTTCCATTCCACCTACCAGATGGAGTGAGGGTAAACAGAAGACAACTTTTATAGCCATCTTGATTATATTTAGTTAATTAAAAAGGAGCTAAACACAGTAATTTCTTAATATAAATTAAAACTATTTATTATCAGTTGTCAATAAATTTTTGAAAAGGGTGCTCCACTCTTTGGCAATAATATCAATCTTGAACTGCTCTGCACGAATCCTCGCTCTTTGCCCCATCTCTCTTCTTATATCTTCATTTTCTATTAAAAAGCAGATTTTTTCTGCCAGCTCATCTACGCTCTCAGGAGTTACTAAAATACCGTCAACACCATCGGTAATAATATCTTTGGGACCACAGTGGCAGGCAAAGGCAACCGGGGGAATTCCGCAGGACATAGCCTCTGTTATTACCATCCCAAACCCTTCAAATCTGGAGCTGAATGCAAAAATTGAGCTTTCAATAAATTTTTCGTTAATGTTTAGTACGGCATCATGTAAAAAGCAGCTCTCTTCTAATCCAAATTGTATTATTTGAGTAATATAAGGCTTGGTGTTTCCACTCCCATAAATATCCAGAGTCCACTCAGGGTGTTTTTTGCTAACAATTTTCCAACTCTCCAAAAGCATATCAAATCCCTTTTGATTAACAAATCTTCCTGCGGCAATAACCTTTTTTGAAGTACATTCAGAGGCTTTTTCCGGGAATTCGGCTAAAGGATTATAAATTACACAAACATTGTCCAGTTCCATCCATTGGGCCATATCTTCATAACTGAGGACAACAAATTTATCTGTTTTTTTAAGGTTGATTATTAGTTGCCTCATCCATATTTTGGATAGAAGACCTTTAAACCCTCTTGAACTACCTTTTGTGTTGAAATCTCTGTAATTAAGTCTATTAAAGTGTAACTCTCCAACCTTCTTGCTGCCGTCTTTGATTTTGGTTATGAAATTAATCTCTCTCCTTAGCATTGAAACTGTAATGTCCGGTTTAATTTCGAAGAGAGTCTTTGTGAGCCTTTTTTTGAAGATATGTTGTTTATATGAGTATGAAATAAATTTATGGAGGAGCTTATATCTCCAGATGTCCTCGTAATTAATATCCAGATTAATCACCTTGACTTTATTGGACAAAGGGAATGCATAGCTCATATTCTTTCCATCCGTGAGAATTATTGTGACATCATACCCTAAGACCTCTGCAAAAAAGTTGGCTTTAAGTGTTAGGACTTTTTCCATTCCTCCGAAGGAGAATAGAGAGGGTATACAATATGCAATTTTTATGGCCATTTAAAAAATTATAAAACAGGAGTATGTACAAATATAATTAATTCTTCTTTAAAACAAGTTCACAAATTCAATAATAGAAGTATCATAGATACAAAATTTTATCTACTTTTATGCAACGAATCAATTATGATAATAAGAAAGCCGTACAACAAAAATAATCTCCAGATTAAAAAGTCTTATCGGGTTTTAGATATTGGTCCCGGATACGACCCGACAAGAAGGGCAAACGTGCTGGTTGATAAATACCTTTTTGACGATAGCCAGAGAAACGGGTCTTTAAGAGTCTTTCCACATCAGGTACTTGTAGAGGGTGCCGGAGAGAATTTACCATTTAAAGATAATGAGTTTGATTATGTAATCGCTACTCACGTCTTAGAGCACGCAGAGGATCCTGAACTCTTTTTGAAGGAGATGTTTCGAGTGGCTCAAAGGGGTTACATAGAGACACCCAGCCTTATTGGGGAGATCTTCTCCCCAAAAGCAGCACACAGATGGGTTCTGCTGGAGATAGACAACAAACTGCTAATTTATGACAAGTCAAAAATTCCCCACTCGTTTAATCCTATTGTAGGTGGTCTCTTCTCTGCATATCTGCCCTACTGCTCTCTTCCATTCCGGCTCTTTGTTATGTACCGGAATAATCTTCAAAACGTAAAGATAGAGTGGCGGGATAATATTGAGTTTATAGTTAATCCCCAGCAACCGGAGTATAAAGCATACTTTACAACTGTATGGACACAGGAGATGGTTCTCAAACTTTTTCCCCCTTTTCCGATAGGAAAAGAGCTGCTTTTGACATTTAGGGCATTTATGTGGTTTTTAAAAGATAAAACAGGGAGGATGATTTTTCCTCACAAAGATTCAATAGTTTATCACGACTGAGTTTGTATCAAATAAGGCTAATTCATCAAAAGCGTAATGAATAATCCGGCAATAAGTGTAATAATTCCAGTTTATAATACCGATATTTATCTAAACGATGCGGTTGGCTCTATACTGAATCAAACCTTCCGGGATATTGAGTTAATTATTGTCAATGACGGATCTACAGACAATAGTCTTAATGTTCTAAAAGAGTTTGAGAATTCAGACTCCAGAGTGATCTTGATTGATCAGCCAAACAGTGGCTCTTCAATAGCCAGAGAGCTAGCACTGGGAGTCTCAAAAGGGGAGTATCTCTTCTTTATGGACAGCGACGATATTCTTGATCTTAACGCACTTGAGTGTTGTTATAACAGAGCCGTTAAGGATTCTCTGGATATGGTCTTTTTTGATGCAGTCTCTTTCAGTGACGACGCCAATCTAAATGCACAAAGTTTTCACTACAACAGAAAGGGTGTAGTTGGGGAGGGAATATACAACGGAGCAGAGCTTATGAATATATTGCTGGGCAAAGATCTCTTTCGCGTTGCCCCCTGGATGCACCTATTTAAAAAGGAGCTTGCAACGAAGAATGAGTTGCACTTCTATCCACGAATAATTCACGAAGATGAGCTCTTTTTTTCTCAACTCTATCTTTTTGCAAAGAGGGTCGGATACATCCCGAAAGATTTTTTCAGTAGAAGATTGAGGGCAAACTCTACAATGACCACAAAGTTCTCTCTAAAAAACATAAACTCCTATTTTACAATTGTAAAAGAGCTGGAAAAGACAAAAGAGAGAACAACTACTTTAGCACTGCCGGTGATAGATAAGCTTATATCAGACATATTAAGTGGAGTTGCATACCAGACAGGTATGCTTACCTTTAATACAAGGGTTTTTGTTCTGAAGTTTATTCTCAAAAACGGATACATTGGAGGGGTAAAGATAAAATCAATTCTGGTACTACTTTTCCCATTTACCCTCTATTTAAAATCAACAATAATAAAACCTACGCTAAAACTCCTAAAGAAGCTTTAGCGTAGGTTCAAATTGATTGATCGAGTAAATCTCTAATAGATAAGACTTTCGTTCCTGTATCCCGCTTTATCCATAAACCAGTCCGGATACTGGGCTCCGGAAGATGTTGCCCAGTCGGCAAAATGTGTATATGCATTTATTATCGCCTTTCTCTCAAGTGGATAATTGAAATATTCCGGAAACATTAGCCCCCACATCATCCCCTGTGCATCTTTAAAATTGTCGTTTGGATGGAGAGAGGCGCCGGAGGCAAGAGCAATATCGAACTTTGATGTTCCGAGAAAACCGGGAAGGTGAATCTCTTTGCCCCTTTCATTAACAACAATAAAAAAGTTCAATGACTCCATTGAAAGTTGAGATTGCGGTATTGGAGTTGTAAACTTAACCACGACTTTTTTCTCATCTGTAGGAGTATATGAGCCTCTCTCTGTATTTAAGAACCCGCTATATGAAACTACACTTTTTGAGTTATTAAATAGCGGAATTACAGCATTATTTACTCCCGACTCTGTACCCCGAGCATCCACAGAGAAAGGAGATGTGCTTCCGCCGAGTAAACTTCCGGTCACAGATGTAACATTTGATGCCAACACGTTATCCATCTGGAATGCGGCAGAAATGTTATAAGTTGCACCTACAGCGGCAATCTTATAGTCGAAATGAAGCTCAACTATCTGGTTAGATGAGTTAGAGTAAAAACTCACGCGGAATGCAGTAACTAAGTCGTTAAGGTCATAGTCACCTTTTTGAGGCCACTGATCTTCAAAAGCATAGGTGCCCCAACCGGTTTGTGATGGGAAGAATACACCATAAAGTGGGTCCGGTGTTTCGGGATCATCCTCATCGTCGTCGTCAGGAATTATCTGCCCGAACGAACCGTTACAAGTGGTCCCCGGTATGTTTTGGGCCTGCACTTTGTTTAGAAGAGCTCCGTTA
>JAUYTH010000270.1 GCA_030695165.1 Bacteroidales bacterium | reverse complement strand
TCTTACTGTAGATAAAATGAAAACAGGAACTCCTCCCAGGGTAGATGCTCGCTCTATAGATTTGACGAAGCTCCAAAGACAGGATGGTGATGCTAATCCCGAGAAATTCTCTTTTTTAAATATTCCATCACCAATTCAGGCGGGTACAAACCAGATGTGCTGCTATATGGTTCATACTAATGAACAGGTGCATAACATATTAAGAGAGGGTTTTGAGTTTTCTCCGCTATTTTCAGGAAAAATTTCAGGGAGAGGTCCAAGGTACTGTCCGAGTATTGAGGATAAGTTAAAAACATTCGCAGATAAAAGTTCTCACCAGCTGTATCTTGAGCCGGAAGGGTGGAATACAAATGAGTATTATCTTCAGGGATTCTCATCTTCGCTACCCCTCGAAGTTCAATATAAAGCACTAAGATCTATAGCTGGATTTGAAAATATCAACATCTACAGACCGGCGTATGCTGTTGAATATGATTATTTTCCACCAACACAGCTCCATCACACTCTGGAGACAAAAAATATAGAAAATCTATATTTAGCCGGACAGGTTAATGGGACAACAGGGTATGAGGAGGCAGCAGCACAGGGATTGATGGCTGGCATAAATGCACATCAAAAAATCAACAACAAAGAGTCGCTGGTTTTAAAAAGAGATCAAGCCTATATTGGAGTGCTCATAGACGATCTGGTAACAAAAGGAGTTGATGAACCATACAGAATGTTTACTTCTCGTGCAGAGTATAGAATACTACTAAGGCAAGATAATGCAGATTTAAGGCTAACAGAAACAGGGTACAAAATTGGTCTTGCGACTGAAGAGAGGTTCAAATTGGCACAACTAAAGTATGCCTCAGTAGAGAGTTTAATGAATTATCTAAATCTCACCTCTATTTCGCCATCAGATGTTAATCCGTATTTAGTGTCACTAAATTCAGCAACTATTTCCCAAAAGAAAAAATTAGCCGAAATCTTAACCAGGCCCGAAGTGACCCTTGAACCTTTAATGAAAGATGTTCCACGAGAAACATTCTTCAATCATTTCCCAACTCCTCAAGAGGTTACCCCACTCCCATATCAACCAAAGGTTGATGTAAACGCATCAATATCTACGGAAATTGTAATTAAAGAGATATTGGAATCTGCCGAGATAAGGGTAAAGTACAAGGGATATATTGAGAGAGAAAAGAGAATTGCAGATAAAATTCTAAAGCTGGAAGATATATTGATTCCAGATAAATTTGACTACTCTGCGTTGCTCTCAATCTCTACGGAATCAAGACAAAAACTAAATAAACATAGGCCTAAAACTATTTCTCAGGCATCAAGAATTCCAGGAGTATCGCCGGCAGATATATCTGTATTGCTAATCTACTTTGGCAGATAGCAGTTATCAAATTCGAACTCCTTCTCTTCCAGAAAATGAGTCTATCACTTCGAAGCCAGGTTTACATCTAAGACGGGAAACTATCTGTTCACAATGTGGGCTTTCTTGGTTAATGTCACTAAGTTAAACCACAAATGTTTCTCGTGGAACATTAACAACAATTTTGCTAAAAGTTTATTTAAGCAATGATTTGCTACTCCATAGGAAGAGCTAAATGTAAAAGCGATATTTTTTTTGAGTCAATTTTATTGTCAAGAATTTTAATAAGGGCTGAGTTCTCAGGTGCAGTATTGTCCGGTTTAAATCCACCCGAAGAGCTCTCAATTATTAGCTCTTTTGCGAATGGGAATACTAATTTAATATCTAAGATAACTTGGGATAGTTCATTAATATGCATAATATTAGAGTCTGCCATTTTAATTTTGTCTACATTGGATTCTTCCGGATAAGCTATATAAAAAAGAGTTCTTTTTTCACTGTTTTCGCCTTCTAATGCATAGAGAGAGCCACCTTTTGACTTTGCATCTTCTATTGTATAGTTGAGTATCTCCATTGGCCAGAGTAAGTGTGTTTTAAAGAGCTCTTCCTCTCGTATAGAGTAAAATACAGAGATACTAAAATTTTCTATTCTCTTAAGAGGAGAGATATCGGTTAAATTTATATGGTTAAGATCTATCTTTGTTATGTTTTTTGAAATTATTGTGTCAAAAGATTGTTTTTTGTAAAGATCAAAAAGGGAGCTCTCTGCAGGTCTTATAACAATATACTGTTTTTCGTTCTCTTCACAATAGCTAACGGCAGTCTCTATAAGCCTTTTGGATAGTGAATGACCTCTAAAATTGGGTAAAGTGGCAACGCCGTAGATATAGCTGCCAATAATTTTTTGATTCTCAATAATTGCATATGATGGCAAAAGAGATAAAATGGCTACTGCATAGTTAGACTCTTCCGGGATAACTACCCAGGTTTTAGTATAGGGGAGACAATAATTGATAAAGTTACTAATGTACAGTAAATCATCGGTGAAACACTCTCTCCATATTCTTAGTATAGAGAGAGTGTCATCTTTTTCGGCAAGACGGATTTTATAATTAAATTTCGTTCTTGTAGATATCATTTATCAACGCCTGGTACTTAGCCTTAACTTTATTTCTTTTAAGCTTTAGAGTTTGTGAGAGCATATCATTAAGAGGGGTCCACTCATCTGCAACAAGCTTAACTCTTTTAACTTGCTCGTGAACGGCCAGCTTTTTATTTATAATCTCAATCTCCTTGTTTATCTTCTCTATAATTGCATCATTTTGGATAAGATCTGAGTTATCATTGTAGTGAATCTTGTTTTTTGCTGCCCAAAAGTGCAAACGATTAAAATCAGGGATTATAATCGCAGAGGCAAATTTTTGATTCTCTCCAACGACCATACAATTTTCTATAAAAGAGGACTCTTTTAGCATATTTTCTATTACCTGTGGAGCCACATATTTGCCGGCAGATAGTTTAAAGATCTCCTTTTTGCGGTCGGTAATCTTTAAAAAGATCTCATCTACCATTACACCAATATCTCCGGTATGAAGCCAACCGTCAGAGTCAATTACCTGTTTGGTATATTCCGGGTCTTTATAGTAGCCTAGCATAACGTGAGGTCCCCGAGTAAGAATCTCTCCGTCTTCGGCAATCATCATCTCTGTTCCAGCCATTGCTTTTCCTACTGTACCAATCTTAATTATCATCTCTTTAGGATTATTAACAGCAATAACAGGAGAGGTTTCGGTCATACCGTACCCCTCAAAAATATACATTTTAGCTGCTGTAAAGAGTCTGATAATCTTTGCCTGTATTGAGGAGCCCCCGGAAACTATGAGCATCTCTTTTCCTCCCAGCTTCTGCCTCCATTTACTGTAAACCAGCTTATCTGCAATTTTGTACTGTAGAGTATAGAATGGGCTTGTTTTAGTATAGTCAAACTTACTGGCGATAGAGAAGGCCCATTTGTAAATTATTTTTTTAATACCCTTGAGATCTTTGCCTGCTCCTTCCAGTTTGTTGTACATCATCTCAAGAACCCTTGGTACGGCACAGAATCCGTCTGCGTGACAATCTGCAAGATCGGCAGCAATTGTGGAAAGACTCTCTGCATAGTAAGTGCTAATACCACAATATTGATAATTGTAATTCATAGTTCTCTCATAAATGTGGCATAAAGGTAAGAAGCTTAGCATTTTATGCCTGTAGTCCTTACTTTGTTGTGCAGCACTTCCTTTGAAGTTGAATACCAGGTTTTTATGCGACAACATTACACCTTTTGGTGCACCGGTGGTTCCGGAGGTGTATATTATGGTAGCAACAGAGTTTTCGTCAATACTCTTTTTATTATTTTCAATAATATCTTTGTTCTTATCTTCAAGCTCTTCTCCAATTTTGTAAAGATCTTCAATACAACGAAAGCCATCTGCCCTGTCCATAGTGATAATTTCAATCTCTCGGCCAATTTTTTTAACCAGCGGTGAAAGTTTTTTTAACAGAGCATCGCCTCCCACAAAAATTACCTTAGCATCACTATGATCAAAAATGTGAAGGTAGTCGTCATTACTTAGTGTGGTATAAACGGGAACGTGTATAAGACGGGCCAGGGTAAGTCCCATATCTACAAAATTCCATTCAGGCCGATTATTTGTAATGGTAATCACTTTATCTTCAGGTAGAAGCCCCATTGAGAGGAAAGCGTAAGCGAGAAGATGCGAGTGTCTGCGGTATTCGTCACACGAAAATTTAATCCATTTCCCGTTGACCTTTCTGCTGAGAATATCATCTTTAGGATACTCTGTAACCAGCTGATCTAGAATGTCGAAGGTTCTTGTTACTTCCATAGTAATTTAGGTTATTGTGTTAGTGATTTATTTTAAAACCAGACTTTTAAGGTCTCTAATAAATAGGTCTATATCCTCTCTCTTTGTGTTGAAAGAGCACATCCAGCGAACTTCGTTAAGATCTTCATCCCAAACATAAAAATAGTGCTTCTCTCTAAGCTTTGTAGAAATCTCTACCGGTAGAATCGCAAAAACGGCATTGGTCTGAACAGCTCTGGAGACAACAACTTGCGGTATCTCCCTAAGTCTTCGCTCCAGATATTTTGCCATTTTATTGGATTGGGACGCCAGGCGAACATTAAGACCATCTTTAAGATAAGCTACAAACTGTGCTGCGATAAATCGGTTTTTAGAGAATAGCTGAGCGGCCTGTTTTCGGATATAGAGGAAGTTATGGGCTAGTTCTTGCTTAAAGAACACTACTGCTTCACCTATTAGTAACCCGTTCTTCGTTCCACCAAAGGAGATGGCATCTACTCCAAGGGCAGAGGTGAACTCTCTTATTGGTAAATTCAAGGATTCACAGGCGTTGGAAATTCTGGAGCCATCTATGTGAATGTAGCAGCCGTGTTTGTGCATAAGCTCTGTTAACGCTTGTATCTCTGTTGGGGTATAAAGTGTTCCTAGTTCTGTAGGTTGCGAGATAGAGAGAACCTTCGGTTGTGAATGGTGCTGAAATCCAAACCCTCTTAACTCCTTTTCAACATCCTTTACAGAGACTTTTCCGTCTGTTGCAGGAAGCGGTATAAGCTTGCATCCTGTGAGCTTTTCGGGGGCTCCGCACTCATCTGCATTTATATGGGCAGATACGGCACATAAAATGGAGTTATAGCTGTTTGTCATAGCCTTTAATGCGAGAATATTTGCACCTGTGCCGTTAAATACAAAAAAAACCTCTGTTTCGGGGCCAAAATCTCGTTTGAAAATTTTTTCGGCTTCTGCTGTAATCTCATCTTCTCCGTATGCAACCTGAAAGTCGATATTAGACCTCATTATTGCCTCCATAATTTCGGGTGCTACCCCTGAGTGATTGTCGCTGCCAAAGCTGTGAATCATAATATAAATGTTAAATATTGGTAAATTTATAAAAAAATAAAACCTGCTGTCTCTTTACAGCAGGTTTATTACTAAAAAGTTCAAATGTTTTTTTGAACAGTAGTCAGTATTGAATTTTGAAGAGTTTATTATAATAATGCTTTATAAGCCTCTGCATCCAGCAATGAGTCAGCTTCAGAAGGATCACTCATCTCAATTTTGACCATCCAACCATCCTGATAAGGATCTTTATTTACAGATTCCGGAGAAGATTCAAGATTGGCATTTATTTCGATAATCTTACCTGAAACAGGCATAAAAGCATCAGCAACAGTTTTAACTGCCTCAATTGCTCCAAATACATCAGATTTTTCAAGTGTCTCACCTTCCGATGGGATGTCAACAAAAACAACGTCTCCAAGTTGACCTTGGGCGAAATCGGTGATGCCTACTGTGGCAATGTTACCATCAATTTTAATCCATTCGTGGTCTGGAGAATACTTAAGATTTGCAGGGATATTCATATATTTTGAGTTAAATTTTATACAAAAGTATTAAAAATTATTAATATTATAACCTTTTTAGAGAAAGCTTAATAAGCTCTTCAAGAGAGTAGGCGGGGTTCTCCTTTAAGAGCACATCCAGGACCTTCTCCACATTAGGTTTTGAGAAACCAAGAAGAACGAGAGCAGACGAAGCCTCTTCGTGCTGCCTGTTTGCATTGCCTCCAATAAAGGCAGAGACGCCCTCCTGGCCACTGGTTTTAACCATTTTATCCTTAAGCTCAATAAGCAGTCTCTGTGCTGTTTTTAACCCGATTCCCTTAATGCTTTTTAATCTGTTGAGATCTCCGCTAATAATAGCATTGCGAATTTCGTCTGAGCTCATAGAGGAGAGCATCATCCTTGCTGTATTGGGACCAATACCGGAAACGGCAATAAGATGAGTGAAAATAGATCTCTCCTCCTTGTCAAAAAAACCAAAAAGCAATTCAATATCCTCTCTTATATGGTGATAGATAAAAAGCTTGCTCATCTCTCCCCTTTTTAATTTAGAGTATGTTTGTAAAGAGATTAGGATTTTATAGCCAATACCGCCACTCTCGATCACGATTTCGGTAGGGGTGAGTTCTGTAAGTTCGCCTTTTATATATTCATACATAATTACCGGATATAAACATTTGTCACAAATTTATGTTTTTAAGGTATAACAGGCAACTTTGTTTTGTTAATTTTGTCACGTAGAACAAGAATTTTTAAATTGCCACAACAACAATGGGAAAAATATCATCCGTTTCTGAAATTAGAAAACATTTTCCTGCTTTAGAGCAACAGGTTAACGGAAAGAGGCTTGTATATCTGGATAATGGTGCAACAGCTCATAAACCACAATCTGTAATAGATTTGATAAACCAAATGAACTCCCGCACAAATGGTAATATCCATAGGGCTGTTCACGAATTAAGTGCACAAACAACTGCTCTCTATGAGAGCGCAAGGGAGGATATTCAAAAATATCTTAACGCGGCACATCCTCAGGAGATAATTTTTACCTCCGGAACAACAGCTTCAATTAACCTTGTCGCCTATAGTTTTGCATCAAGATTTTTAAACAAGGGAGATGCAATAATAATCACAGAAGCAGAACACCATTCAAACATTGTTCCCTGGCAGATGGCCTGTGAAATGAGAGGAGCAGAGTTAAGAGTTTTGCCGGTTGACGATAGAGGTAACTGGATTCTCGAATCTCTTGACAAGCTACTGGATAACTCTGTAAAACTGGTTGCAGTAAGTCAAATATCAAATGTTCTTGGAATTATTAATCCAATAGAGGATGTTATCTCAAAGGCACACTCTCTGGGAGTACCGGTTTTGATAGATGGTGCTCAGGGAGTTGTACATACAAAAGTGGATCTTCAAAAACTGGACTGTGATTTTTATGCCTTTTCCGGACACAAATTATACGGACCAACCGGGATTGGTGTTCTATACGGAAAAAAGGAACTTCTTGACTCGATGCCCCCCTGGATGGGCGGAGGCGATATGGTAGATAGTGTGACCTTTAGAAAGACAACATACGCCCCCTTGCCGCTCAAATTTGAGGCAGGAACCCCAAATTTTATTGGGGCAGCTGCACTTGGCGAAGCAATTAGGTTTATGAACCAAATTGATTTGGATGCTGTCTCGATTTATGAAAAAGAGATAGTTGCATTTTTAAAAGAGGAACTTTATAAGATTGAGGGAGTTAAAGTATATGGTGTATCAGATAAAAAAATTCCTCTCTTCTCATTTACAGTAGAGGGAGCATATCCATCCGATATAGCAATGATTATGGACAAACTGGGGATAGCTCTACGTTCTGGTTTAATGTGCGCAGAACCGCTAATGCAAAGATTTGGCGCAGAATCTATGTTAAGAGCATCTTTTGGGATGTACAATACAATGGAAGAGGCACAGATTTTTTTAGAGGGGCTTAAAAGAGCATTGAAGATGTTAAGATAAAAGAGCAATTAAGTATTAAGTTAAACAACCTTGAAGATCTTAAAGAGAATCAACAATATATCTTGAAATGAATAGATGAATATTAAACAAAGCAGCAAACAGAGAATAAAGTACAGATAAATAATAATATAGAATATGACAATTAAAGAGGTAGAGCAGGAGATAGTTGAGGAGTTTTCAATCTTTACAGAGTGGATGGATAAATATGAGTACCTGATAGAGCTTGGAAAATCTCTACCAATAATTGGGGATAGTGCCAAACAGGAGGGGAACTTAATAAAGGGTTGCCAGTCAAGAGTCTGGCTAAATGCGCAAATGTCAGACAACAAGCTGTTTTTTACAGCAGACAGTGATGCAATTATTACAAAAGGCATAATTTCCCTACTTGTAAGAGTATACTCAGGAAGAACACCTAAGGAGATACTTGAGGCTGATATTGAGTTCATTGAAAAAATTGGACTACAGGATAACCTCTCTCCCACACGGGCAAATGGCTTGCTCTCTATGATTCGGCAAATAAAATACTACGCAGCTGCCTACTCTTAAGTTAAAAATGAGATTATGAGTGTTGAGAAAAATATTGTTATGGCCCTGAAACAGGTTTACGACCCGGAGATACCGGTGAATGTCTACGACCTGGGCCTGATTTATGAGATTAAAGTAGACGATAACAAAAAGGCGCATATAAAGATGACCCTTACGGCGCCAAATTGTCCAATGGTAGACGAATTACTGCAGGATGTTTATGATGCTGTATCAACTGTTCCGTCAATTGACGAAGTTGCGATTGAGCTTACCTTCGACCCTCCCTGGGATAAAGGGAGAATGAGCGAAGAGGCTCTCTTTGAGCTAGGGATGTTATAATAGCTATCTGAATATTGTAGATTAAGGTCTAACCGGGGAATTTATCTATAAAATGATGAACAGAGCACTACTTCTTCTTGGGAGCAATAAGGGAGATTCGGAATCAATCCTTAAAAAGGCCGTTGCAGATATATCCTCGGTTGCCAATCCTCAAAGCAAAATGATTTTATCTTCAATTTATGAGAGTGAACCTTGGGGGTTTGATGCTGAGAGATGGTTTTTGAATATGGCTCTTATTGTAGATACCACAATGAGCGCCAGGGAGTTGCTTGAAGAAACTCTTAAGATAGAAAACAGGTTAGGAAGAGTTAGGGTCAAAACTGAAAATGGAAATTTAAGGGAGGCACACTCTGCTTACCACTCAAGGGAGATAGATATTGATATTATCCTTTTCAATGAAGAGATTATTAATGAAGTGTCTCTTATAGTTCCACACCCTAGAATGCACCTTAGGCGCTTTGTTCTGGAGCCGATTGTGCAGATTGCACCGGACTATATTCATCCTGTTTTTAACCAGACTCTCCTCTCGCTTCTTGAAAGATGCAAAGACACCTCGGTTGTAAGGAGACTCTCTTGATTTACAAGTTTTTTAAAGCGAAATGAACAATAGTGAGCAGTTCGATGTTCAATCACTTCAGATATGAGTATTACCTGAAGATTAAAAGACCAAGAATTAATAATAAACAGAATAAAATGAACATAATAGATAATCTTAAGTGGCGCTATGCTACAAAGAAATTTAATACAACGAAAAAGGTATCAGCAGAAAATCTGGAACTTATAAAAGAGGCAGTGAACCTTTCGGCCACCTCCTACGGGCTGCAACCATTTAAGGTGCTAATAATAGAGAATCCTAAAGTTCGTGAGAAACTAAAGGCCGCATCGTGGGGGCAGGCTCAGATTACAGACGCATCTCATCTCTTTCTGTTTTGCAACTATTTAGAGTTAGGTCCCGATAAAGTGGACGGATATCTGAAATTAAGGGCAGAAATCAACAATTTAAAGTTTGAAGATTCTAAGGAGTATGGTGATATGATGAAATCTCAAATGGCAGCACTCTCTCCAGAGCAGATTGAGATTTGGACATCTAAGCAGACATATATTGCGCTTGGAACACTATTAGCGGCAGCGTCAGAACTTAAGATAGATTCCTGCCCTATGGAGGGATTTAACAAAGTTGAATATGACAATATTCTGGGGCTTAAGGAGAAGGGTTTGTCTGCCTCTGTTATTGGCACTAT
>JAUYTH010000261.1 GCA_030695165.1 Bacteroidales bacterium | reverse complement strand
AATTTGTCTGCAAACCTTAATTACACCCATTACTTCAAAGATAATCAGGAGGTCACTATAAACGGAGATTATAACTTTTTTGATATGGACAGAGAGAGTAAACAGTGGAGTTACTATACAAATCTAACCGGTAATGAGAGTAAATCACCGGAGATATTCTTTACAAACTCTGCTCAAAATATACAGATCATATCATTCAAAGCAGACTACGAACAAAGTATTAAGGATATTGGGAAACTTGAGGCAGGTTTTAAATGGGCTCAAAGCAGGACAGACAATAATTTGGTCAGAACAGATTTCAGAGATGCAGAATGGGTTCCAAACAACAGTCAAAGTACAATATTCCAATATACAGAGAGTATCAGCGCAACATATATATCGCTCTCAAAGCAGTTTAACCCAAAATTGAGTTTAAAGGGTGGTTTGAGAGCAGAATTAACACAATCTGAAGGAGATTGGATTTCAAGTGATACAATTACTACTAAAAAATATCTGGATCTGTTTCCAACACTATTTTTAGGTTATAATCCTAATAAAATAACAAGACTTGGTGCATCATATACATTAAGGATACAGAGACCGAATTTTGAACAACTTAATCCTCAGAGATTTTACGTTGACGCTACAAGTTCAGCTTTGGGGAATCCGGAAATTGATCCTCAATATATTCATCAGCTTAGTCTCTCTCTCGGGTTATCTCAACACCTAAATTTTGGAATTAACTGTCAGTTTACAAAAAAAACAATCATTCAGACTCCTAGTTTGGATCCTGAGAGTGGAGATAAGCTTTTAACCTGGGACAACTTCGGTGATATGAATGTAATAGGAGCTAGTGCAGCTCTTACAGAGTATCCGGTAGCTAAATGGCTTTTTGTAAACGGAAATATTTTCTTCTCATATTTTGAGAGCAAAAACGGAAACTACTTTAATAGTACAATCTTCTCTCAGGGAAATATAAGTGCAACATTAGTTCTACCTAAGGAGACAAAAGTTGAATTTACAGGCTTCTACCAGTCTGGACTACCTTACGGCTACTTTAACATTAAGCCAAAAAGTGATTTTACTCTTGGAGTGAAAAAGGGCATCCTTAGAAGCAGAGGAGTACTCTCTATTCTTGCCACAGATATATTTGGAACAAATTACAATAGAATCTCTCTATCGGATAACGTTTTCAAAAACTATGAATTTGTGCAGAGAAGTAAGAGTAAACAGATAATATTTACATTTACCTATCGTTTTGGACAGGGTAAGTCTTCTAAACAGAGAAAAGTTGGTAATGTAGACGAAATCTCCAGAGTTAACTCCGGCAA
>JAUYTH010000260.1 GCA_030695165.1 Bacteroidales bacterium | reverse complement strand
CTTTAATAATGAGAGGCCTGTCAATATCATTTATGATGATATTCATTCCCGATAGCCTGATTACCTCGTGCAGCTGATTTCTCCTTTCGTTTATCAACCCGTATCTGGGCATAAATGAGCGGATTTCGCACCCCCTCTCCTGAACCCCCTGAGGCAGGTAACGACCAATCCTGGATATTGCAGATTCTGGCAGATATGGGAAAATTTCAGAGCTTACATAAAGGACTCTTGTGGGCTCACTCATTTTAATGAAAAATTTTAAAGGCAAATTGTTTACAAAGATAATAAAATAAATTTAATTAGACATTTTATGTATCTTTGGAATCTGTTTAGGAAATGAAGAAAAGGGAAAAAAGCATAATCTACCGCAGGCTTGTACAGTCTTATCTATCGTCGGTTATAAGCATCACTCTGGTGCTTTTGCTTGTCGGCTTAACAGGTCTTTTAGCCGTTAATACCAAATCTGTCTCAGACTATTTTAGGGAAAATATTAAGATATCTGTACTTTTCGAAGATTCGGCTACAGACAATCAGGCCGGAGTGGTGCTGGGGATTTTAAAAGGTAAAGAGTATATCAAGAGTGCAATTCTTATCTCAAGGGAAGATGGTACAAGGGAGATGGCAGAGATTCTGGGAAGTGATTTCCTTGAGATATTTGAAGTAAATCCCATTCCGATCTCTATTGACCTATTTCTCAAAGCTCAATATCTGGAAAGTGACTCTCTCTCCGAAATAGAAAAAGAGATCTCCGTAATGCCTCTTGTAAGGGAGGTGGTCTATCAAGAGTCGCTTGTGAATACCATAAACAATAATATGGAGAGGGCAGGACTAATAGTTATTGTCTTTATTGCTCTTCTGCTGTTTATATCTTTTGTACTTATTAATAACACAATAAGGCTAAATCTCTTCTCAAAGCGTTTTTCTATTCATACAATGAAACTGGTGGGAGCCAGACGAGCCTTTATCAGACGCCCTCTGCTTGCCAAGGGCTTTGTTCAGGGTCTTGTTTCTGGTCTTATTGCGGCAACATTACTAATTGGGGTGGTATATTTGATTTACAGAGATCTGCCGGACCTGTATAAAATTCTGGATGTTAATATGATATTAGTAGTTGTTGGAAGTGTTGTGGTTTTGGGGATACTACTCTGCGTAGTTAGCACCTTCTTTATCGTAAACAGGCTGGTATCAATGTCTGGTGACGATATGTTCTATTAAACAAAAATAAACTAACAAAATTTAATCAATATGGATTCCGGAAAATTTGCAATTCCTTACAAAAATCTTGTTTATATCATTGCAGGGCTTGCTCTGATGATAATCGGCTATGCGCTGATGACAGGTGGAGGTACGACAGATCCAGAGATATTTCCGAAAGAGGAGATGTTTAGTTTCAGAAGAGTTGTCCTTGCCCCGCTTTTTATCCTTGCCGGGTTTGTTGTTGAGATCTTTGCAATAATGCATAAGCCTAAAAGCAAATGAGTTTTCTTGAGGCATTACTGCTTGGGTTGGTTCAGGGGCTTACCGAGTTTTTGCCGGTTAGCAGCAGCGGTCATCTTGCAATTGGGAAAGAGATTCTTAATATAGATAGCGAGAATCTTGCATTTGAAGTTGTTGTTCACGCTGCTACTGTATTAAGCACAATGGTTGCCTTTCGAAAAGAGATTTTCTCTCTTATCTCGGGGGCTCTAAAATTTCGCCTAAATGAGGAGACCTCTTATTTATTAAAAATTGCAATCTCTATGATTCCTGTTTTTGTCGTGGGAATTTTTTTCAAAGAGTTTGTTGAGTCTCTCTTCGGGTCGGGACTTATAATAGTGGGATTTTCACTTCTGTTGACATCATCTCTGCTGATGCTCTCGCATTTCATTAAGCCAAAGGAGAGAGAGCTCAAAAACAGAGATGCATTTATAATAGGGGTGGCTCAGGCTTTCGCCGTACTGCCGGGACTCTCCCGTTCCGGAGCAACAATTTCGACCGGACTGATGCTTGGGGTAAAGAGAGAGGAGATTGCCCGTTTCTCGTTCTTAATGGTACTTGTGCCAATATTGGGAGAGGCTTTCCTGGAGTTGATCTCCGGAGATTTTTCATCTGGAGCCACAGGAATTGATCCGTTGTCACTTCTTGCCGGCTTTGCTGCGGCATTTATATCCGGGCTGTTTGCCTGTAAGGTTATGATAGCTCTCGTAAAGAGAGCAAAACTAACCGGATTCGCTCTCTACTGCCTGATTATAGGAGTATTAACCATCTTGTGGACTTTTATTTAAAAGAGTGCCGATATGCAGAATTCACCAAATCTACATTACTTTATTTCAGATGTACATCTGGGACTTAAGGGCTTTAACCCCCTTGAGAGGGAGCGGCACTTTGCCGATTTTCTGCTTAAAATTCCGGAGAATACAGCGGAGTTGTATCTTCTTGGGGATATTTTTGATTTCTGGTATGAGTACAAATATGTGATTCCAAGAGGACTTACCAGAACACTGGGAGCCCTTGCTCTTTTGAATGACAGGGGGGTTAAAATATTCTTTATAAACGGGAATCACGATGTTTGGACCTATAACTATCTTCAAAAAGAGATTGGCTTTAATGTTCTGGATGAACTTACTGTCAGAGATATCAGCGGAGTTAAGTTTTGTCTTGCCCACGGAGATGAACTTACAGGGGATTCGTCTCAAATTCTCCTAAAAAAGATATTCAAAAATCGGGTTCTTCAGAGAGCTTTCAGCGCTATCCATCCCAGGTGGGCTTTCGGGTTAGCCTCAAGATGGTCAAGGTATAACCGACTAAATTGTGGCCGGAATTTTGAGTTCAGAGGCGAAGAGGACCCTCTCTATAACGTTGCGGTTGAGTTCGAGAAGAGAGAGGAGGTAGACTACTTTATCTTTGGCCATATGCATACTGCAGGAAATAATCTAACCCCCAAGGGAGCAGGGTTTTATATTCTGGGTGAATGGATATATGGATGCGACTATCTGGTTTATGACTCCCTCACAAAAGAGCTCCTGTGGAAGAG
>JAUYTH010000245.1 GCA_030695165.1 Bacteroidales bacterium | reverse complement strand
CTCTTCGTAGGTGAACGGAGCGTAAATATCCTTCACATAGTTGATGTAACTCTCTTTTGGCAGACCTATTTGCGCTTTGCAGTTACTATAAACATCATCAATAATCCCCTCCATACCTCTCTCTCGTAAGAGTTCAACTGCGGCATTGAATGCTATGAACTCTCCCATTCTGGTCATATCAATACCGTAACAGTCCGGATATCGTATTTGAGGTGCAGATGATACAATTATTATTCTTTTGGGGTTGAGAGTATCAAGAATTCTTAAAATGCTTCTTTTTAAGGTTGTACCGCGAACTATTGAATCGTCTATAACTACAAGATTATCTGTAGGTTTTACTGCTCCATAGGTCACATCGTAAACGTGTCCAACCATCTCGTCACGGTCACTGTCCGAGGTTATAAATGTTCTAAGTTTAGCATCTTTAATTACGATTTTCTCCACCCTTGGCTCACGAAGAATAATCTCCTCAAGCTTCTCTTCGCTCCAACAATCTTTTGATTCGTGAATCAACCTCTTTTTCTCTTTTAGCATATGTTTCTGAATCCCTTTAACCATACCGTAAAAGGAGCTCTCTGCAGTGTTGGGAATAAATGAAAATACAGTGTTGTCAATATCTGAATCAATTGCGTCAATTAACTGAGGAGTGAGCAGCTCTCCAAGCTTTTTCCTCTCTTTGTAGATATCTCTGTCATTGCCTCTTGAGAAGTATATCCTCTCGAATGAGCAGCTGCTTCTTTTTTGAGGCTCCCTAACCAAGTTTACCGAGAAGTCGCCATTTTTTTTGATAATCAAAGCATATCCCGGGTCAATCTCCCTGATATTTGTATCATCCACTCCAAATGCTGTACGGATCACAGAGGCCTCCGACGCAGCAACAACCACCTCATCATCTGCATAGTAATACGCAGGCCTGATACCCCAGGGGTCTCTCATCACAAAAGCATCTCCGTGGCCGACTACACCGGCTACTGCATACCCTCCGTCCCACTCTTTACAGCTCTTGGACAAGACACTTACTAAATCCAAATTCTCTTCAATCAGTGGAGATATCTCTTTTTTTGAGTATCCAAGGTCTCTATAGTATCTATATTTATTTTGAATCTCATCGTCAAGATAATAACCTGTCTTCTCAAGTAAGGTAACGGTATCCGAATAGTTTCTGGGATGCTGTCCTGCCTCTATAAGGCTTTGAAAAAGCTCGTCAACATTGGTTAAGTTGAAGTTTGCAGCCAGAGCTAAATTGCGCGTTCTCCAGTTGCTTGCTCGTTTAAGTGGATGAACAAGATCTATATTGTTCTTGCCGAAAGTGGCATACCTTAAATGCCCCAGATAAATTTCAGATACGAAAGGTAGGTTTTGTTTTGCCCAGGCCGAATCTGTAGTATCGTTTAGCTCTTTTATAAATGGCTCCTGGATAGTGTTAAAGACATCTTGTATTGGATCAGAGTTGCAAGATCTAACTCTATCCAAATATTTGTAGCCAGGGGGCATATCTAACTTTACACCCACTACTCCTGCCCCCTCCTGACCTCTGTTCCTCTGTTTCTCCATAAGGATGTAAAGCCTGTTAAGGCCATAAAGAGTAGAGCCGTATTTCTGTTTATAGAAATCAAGAGGTTTCAACAGACGTATCAATGCAATACCGCACTCGTGTTTTAGTATGTCACCCATTTCGAACAAAAGTTATATCTGCAAAAGTAAGAAAAAAGGTACACTATTGCTCTATTCGATTTTGACCTATCGGGAACTCATATTTAGGCAAGTTTTCTAAAAAAGCTATATTTGCATATAAAATATTAAAATGCAAACAGGAAAAGAGAGAAAGCCTGAGTGGTTAAAAATAAAACTTGCAACTGATAACGGATACTCCGAGGTTGGCAGAATTATTAAAGAGCACTCTTTAAATACAATTTGCAGCAGCGGAAAATGCCCTAACCAAAATGAATGCTGGAGCAGAGGAACTGCCACATTTATGATTCTTGGGGAGATATGTACTCGCTCTTGCAGATTTTGTGCAACAGAGACAGGTAAGCCAAGCTCTTTAGATAGCAATGAGCCTTCAAAACTTGCTCATTCTGTAAAATTACTGAGGTTAAAACATTGTGTAATAACTTCGGTTACCCGAGATGATCTTCCGGACCAGGGAGCGAAACACTGGGCAGAAGTTATAAAAGAGTGCAGGCTTGAGAATCCAGATACAACGATTGAGGTATTAATCCCGGACTTTTGCGCAGATGAAGCTCTGCTTGATATGATTATTGATGCAAAACCGGATATTATTGCTCATAATATTGAGACAGTCCAAAGACTCACCCCAAATGTGAGATCTAAAGCAGATTACTATACATCCCTTAAAGTTCTAAACTACATCTCAAAATCTGGGATAATAACCAAGAGCGGCTTTATGGTAGGGCTGGGAGAGAGTGAGAAAGAGGTGTATGAGACTATTGACCATCTATTTGCAAATGGATGCTCTGTTTTAACTGTAGGACAGTATCTCAGACCGACACTTAATCATATAGAGGTTGCAGAGTATGTAACACCTGTTCAGTTTGGAAAATATAAAGAGTATGCACTCTCTGTTGGTTTCCGCCACGCAGAATGCGGACCTCTGGTAAGATCTTCATATATGGCAGAGAGAGCGATAATCCACAAATCAAATCCAGAATTATTATGAAAAATATTGAGATAAAGGAGCTAGGTACAATTGATTATGAAGAGGCGTGGAATCTTCAAAAAAAGTTGCTTAACAATCTTGTAGAGGCAAAGAGAGTGGGAGTGGAGGGTGAGATGAATCTTCTTTTACTGGAACATCCACACGTCTATACTCTTGGAATGAATGGTGACAAAGCAAATATGCTCTTCAACGATGAACTGCTGGAGCGAATTGGGGCTAAATTCTATAAAATAGAGCGGGGCGGAGATATTACTTACCACGGTTATGGACAACTTGTGGGGTATCCAATAATCGATCTTGAGAGGTTCAATATTGGAATTAAGGAGTATATATGGAGGCTTGAGGAGGCTGTTATACGCACAATTGCACACTACGGAATATCAGGGAGCAGATCTGAGGGAACTGTCGGAGTATGGATTGATAGTGAAACATCAGAACCAAGGAAGATATGTGCTATTGGGGTCAAGGTATCCAGATTTGTGACAATGCACGGGTTTGCACTTAATGTCACTACAGATCTTAATTATTACAGACACATAAATCCTTGTGGTTTCACAGACAGAGGTGTAACCTCAATAGAGGTTGAGAGCGGGCAAAAGCCCACACTTAGTGAAGTTTCTGCAATTTTTAAGGGACATTTTGCAGAGCTTTTTCCCAATACATAAACATTGGATTTAACTAAGTAATCTTTTTAGCAGGTTAAAAATTTAAGCTATATTTATGCTTTTAAATTTAATGCTTAACCTATGGATATCAAGATGCTCCTATATAGTACAGAAGATGGAATCTGTACAGTAACCATTAATAATCCTGATGCTCTCAATGCTCTTAACTCACTAATCATTAACGAACTGGATTTTGTTTTTGACAAAATAGCTAAGGATGACAGCATACTAGTTGTGATAATTACAGGTGCCGGAAGGTCATTCGTAGCAGGTGCAGATATATCTGAAATGGTAGATATGGAACAAAATGAGGGTGAGCTTTTCGGAAGGAGAGGCGCACTTCTGTTCAGGAAAATTGAGACTCTATCAAAACCTGTTATCGCTGCAGTTAATGGATTTGCTCTTGGAGGAGGTTGTGAACTGGCAATGGCTTGTGATATAAGAATTGCCTCACAAAAGGCAAAATTTGGGCAGCCTGAAGTATCGCTGGGTATTACCCCTGGCTTCTGTGGAACAGTAAGATTGCCCAAGTTGATTGGTAACAGTATGGCTAAGGAGATGATCTTCACCGGGAAAATCATAGATGCTTATGAGGCATTAAGAGTTGGCCTGATTAACAGTGTTGTGGAGCCGCAGGATCTGATGACAAAGGCTCTTGAAATGGCAAAAATGATAGCTTCAAACGCTCCTGTTGCAGTTCGCTATTCAAAAGAGTCAATAAACTTTGCGCTCGAAAATGGAACCGAATCCGCTGCAGAGTTTGAAAACAAATTGTTTGCCAAATGTTTCTCCACTCAAGATCAGAAAGAGGGGATGAAAGCTTTTCTGGATAAGAAAAAACCCCTATTTAAAAACAGATAAAAGAGATAATCTTATTTATAATACTACTAACTAATAATTTACAGCTATGAAAATATGTGTAATCGGTACAGGAACAATGGGGAGCGGGATAGTTCAGGCATTTGCCCAGTCAGGAATAAATGTTGTAATGAAAGGAGTATCTCAATCTGAACTGGAGTGGGGGCACAAAAATATCTTCAGAAACCTCTCCAAACTTGAGGAGAAAGGGAAAATAGAGCCTGGTGTTAAAGAGGAGATAATGGGCAGAATAACTGAAACAACTGACTATAATGATTGCTCCGGTTGTGACTTAATTATTGAAGCTGTTCTGGAGGATATTTCTCTTAAAAAGGAGATATTTTCTCAATTGGATCACATATGTAAGCCCCAAACCATCTTTGCATCCAACACCTCATCTCTCTCAATAACTGAGATTGCAGCATCAACGAAACGCCCTGAGAGGTTTATTGGAATGCACTTCTTTAACCCTGCACCTGTAATGAAGTTGGTTGAGGTAATTAAGGGACAACTCACAGCTCCCGAAGTATTACAATATGTTACTGATCTTGCTCAAAAAATTGGTAAAACCCCTGTAAATGTAAACGAAGCTCCGGGCTTTGTTGTTAACAGAATCTTAATACCACTTGTAAATGAGGCTGTCGGAATACTATCGGAGGGTGTTGCAACTAAGGAGGAGATTGATGAGGCAATGAAGATGGGAGCCAACCATCCAATGGGCCCTCTTGCTCTTGGAGATCTTATTGGACTTGATGTTTGCCTTGCAATAATGGAGGTTCTACATAGCGAATTTGGAGATGACAAATACAGACCACACCCACTTCTTCGCAAAATGGTCAGATCCGGTCAGCTTGGAAGAAAAAGCGGAGTCGGATTTTACAACTATAAATAATAGATTAAAAGATTTTCAACACTAGCTTTATATGTCCCGTATCAACTATAAAAGCTTAATGCAAAGGCGAATACGTAAAGTATTAATGATTTGCAGCAGCTATGATGCCTACACCCTTGAGGAGGATGGCAGGATTGAGGTTCAGATCTATAAAGAGTATGTAGATCTCAATCTCAGTAATCCGCCTACATTTACCTGGGTAACCTCCTCTGCAGAAGCGATGAACCTTCTTATGTCTGGTGCAAATAGTGATTTTGACCTGATTATAAGTATGTTCAATATAGGAGATATGGATGTTTTTCGGTTTTCAATAGAGTTGAAAAGAGAGAGAAATACCATACCATTTGTACTTTTGACCCACTTTTCAAAAGAGTTGCACAAAAGGATTGAGGAGGCAGACCGTTCCGGTATAGACTATATTTTCAGTTGGCACGGTAATGCAGATCTTATTCTTGCAATCATTAAACTCTTTGAAGACAGAATGAATGCAGATGACGATATTCTTAAGTCTGGTGTTCAGTCTATTCTTTTGGTAGAGGACTCTATAAGGTACTATTCCACATATCTGCCCGCTATCTACAAATTGGTTCTTCAGCAGAGTCACGAATTCCTTAAAGAGGCACTCAACGAACAGCAGCAGAAGCTTCGTAAAAGAGCCAGACCAAAGATTTTGCTGGCAACAAACTACACAGAGGCGGTGGAGCTATATGAGAAGTACAAGGAGAACCTTCTTGGGGTTATCTCCGATGTGGCATTTGTAATAAATAAAAACGATCCCGCCAGTAGCGAAAAACTTGATGCCGGTATTGATTTGTGCAAGCTCATAAAGAGCGACGACCCACATATGCCCTTTTTGCTTCAATCCTCTCAGGAGAGTATGAGAGAGACAGCACACCAACTGGGAGTCGGCTTCCTTGAAAAATATTCAAAGACACTTTTAATTCAGTTGAGTGAATATATAAGCGATGAGTTTGCTTTTGGGGATTTTATTTTCCGCGATCTTGTCACCGGAGAAATTGTTGGTAGGGCAAAAGATCTGAAAGATCTTCAATCACTCGTCACTGAGATTCCCGAAGATATTCTCATCTATCACGGTTCGCGAAACAGGTTATCTAAATGGATGTATTCCAGAGGTTTATTCTCTTTAGCCGCTAAAATAAAGACAGCCCACCAAAGCCATTTTGATACCATAGATGAACTTAGAGAGTATATTGTTCAAGCTATTAAGGAGTACCGAAGCCTCCTGGGGCACGGGGTTGTCGCACGTTTTGACAGGAGCTCATATAATAGTTACATATGGTTTGCAAGGCTTGGAGAGGGCTCACTTGGAGGCAAGGCACGGGGTATTGCCTTTGTCAATAATATGCTACAAAAGTATAGCCTTCTCAATAGTTTTGAGGGAGTTAATATAATGATACCTCGTAGCGTTGTTATTGCCACAGACTTTTTTGATGAATTTATTCAGATCAACGGACTTCAATATGTGATTAATTCAGATATCTCAGACGAAGAGATATTATCTGAGTTTGTGAGTTCCAGGCTTCCGGAGTCTCTGGTTGCAGATCTTAGAGTCTATATCGCAAATGCTATGGGTCCTATTGCTGTTAGATCCAGCTCTAAACTGGAAGATTCCCATTACCAGCCATTTGCAGGGATATATTCTACTTATATGATCCCTCATACAACAAATAATGATCAGATGTTAAGGCTTTTGGGCAAGGCTATCAAGAGTGTCTATGCATCAATCTACTTCTCCTCCAGCAGAGCTTATCTACTTGCAACATCCAATCTGCTAAGTGAAGAGAAGATGGCTGTTGTGCTTCAGGATGTAGTTGGAACCGAAGATAGCGGATACTTTTTCCCTACTTTGTCTGGAGTAGCCAGGTCTGTGAACTACTATCCTATTGGCTCGGAAAAACCGGAAGAGGGAATTGTTAATATGGCATTAGGTTTAGGTAAACTGGTGGTAGAAGGGGGCAAGACCCTCCGTTTTTCTCCTAAACACCCAAAACATATTCTACAGCTCTCTACGCCTGAACTCTCACTCAGAGACACTCAAAATGAGATGTACGCTCTTGATCTTAAACCTGATGAATTCAAAACATCTGTTAACGACTCTATTAACCTTCATAAATTTGATATAAATCAGGTTAAGCATTTTAGAAATATGAGCTTTGTTGCATCAACTTGGGATATGCAGAATCAGAATATTGTGGATAGTAATCTTGAGGAGGGGAGAAAAATTGTGACATTTTCGCATATCCTTAAATACGATACAATGCCTCTTGCAGAGATTTTGTGTGAATTACTCACTATCTGTCACAACGAAATGCACTCGGCAGTAGAGATAGAATTTGCTGTAAATATGGATGTTCCAAAGGGAGAAAACTATATTTTCAGTCTGTTACAGATTAGACCTATCAGTAGTAATAATGACAATAAATCCCTTGATTGGACAGAAATTGACACAAATAGCGCACTTATCTACGCAGAGAGGGCTCTTGGAATGGGCTCTATTGAGGGTATTCACGATATTGTCTACGTGAGGGAGGAGAGATTTGATAGTGCCCGTACTATTGAGATTGCCGAGGAGATAAATACTCTTAATGCAAAAATGAAAGAGTTGGGGAAAAGCTATATTTTGATAGGCCCGGGAAGGTGGGGTTCAAGCGATCCTTGGTTGGGTATCCCAATAAAATGGCCACACATTTCGGAGGCAAAAGTTATTGTAGAGTGTGGGCTAAAAAATTTCAGAGTAGAGCCTAGTCAGGGTACCCATTTTTTTCAAAACTTAACCTCTTTCGGAATAGGTTACCTAACTATCAATCCATATATGGGTGATGGTATATTTAACTCCGGACTACTGGATTCGATGGAACCTGCCTTTGAAAGCAAACACCTGAGAGTTGTACGTTTTGAAAATCCTCTATATATATTTGTTGACGGCAGAAAAAATAGAGGTATTGTCCAAATTATTAATTAATTAATTAATTAATGTTAACAAACTATATCTCTACTTCTCTTAAAATAGCAGCATCTGCTCTGTTTTTACTTTTGTTTGTTTGCGGGGATATATGGGGACAATCCTTCAATCAAAGATTGACTGGAGTTATCCTGGATAAAGAGAGTCGCTTACCAATCTCACACGCAACTGTTACAACTAAGGTTGGTAATTCTTTAAAAACAGTACTAACCGACTCAACAGGAAGCTTCTCGGTAATTCTTCCTGTAGGCAGACACTCGCTAAATATCTATGCAATAGGATACTCTTCTGCTACAGTAAAAGATATACTGATAGGCTCAGGAAAGGAGGTCTCTATTTCAGTTGAACTTACAGAATTAAGAGGGGAGATACAGCAAGCCGTTGTAAGCTCAGATCAAAAAAAGAGTAACAACTCTATGGCAACGGTAAG
>JAUYTH010000242.1 GCA_030695165.1 Bacteroidales bacterium | reverse complement strand
GCCGGAGGAATAACAAAGAGGTTGAGAACCAGACTGAATACGGCAATTCCCAGGGCAGATATAAAATAGGGATAGAGCATCCTCTTAAAACTTATACCACCTGCCAGTATCGCAACGATTTCGCTGTGAGAGGCCAGTTTTGAGGTGAAAAAGATTACAGCTATGAATATAAACAGAGGGCTGAACATATTCATAAAATAGGGGATAAAGTTGCCGTAATATTGAACAACTATTGCCTGAAGAGAGGCCCCCTTCTCTACAAAATTATCTATCTTCTCGCTTATGTCAAAAATAATAACAATTCCGATAAATATCAGAATGGCAAAGAAGTAGGTCCCAATAAACTTCTTTATTATATATCTGTCAATTATATTGAACCTGGAGCTCATCTCTAAAGTTTAGTTTCCAAATGTTTAACATAAGAGTTTTTCCACTCCCGGAAAGTGCCTCTTCTTATCTGTTCCCGTGCATCTTTAACAAGTTTCAGATAGAAGGCAAGGTTGTGCTCACTGGCTATTTGTGCACCCAAAATCTCTCCCGAGACAAACAGGTGGCGCAGATATGCCTTCGAATATGAAGTGTCTACAAATGAAGTGCCATTTTTATCTATAGGTGAGTAGTCGTCTGCCCACTTTTTGTTTCTTATGTTAATCATCCCCTTTGATGTAAAGAGCATTCCGTTTCTAGCGTTTCGGGTTGGCATAACACAATCGAACATATCAACTCCTCTATCTATCGCCTCCAGAATATTTGCCGGCGTTCCAACTCCCATAAGATATCTTGGCTTGTCTGCCGGTAGCAGTGGCTGGAGCACCTCCAGCATCTGATACATAACTTCGGCAGGCTCTCCTACGGATAGTCCTCCAATTGCATAACCATCCCTGTTGAGCGATACTGCGTGCTCTGCCGCCTCTGCTCTCAGGTCCGGGTATACACACCCCTGAATTATGGGAAAGAAGGTCTGAGAGTGGCCGTAAAGAGGCTTAGTGTTGTCGAAATGGGTAACTCCCCTCTCCAGCCACTGCTGGGTCAGTTTTAAGGATTTTTTTGCATATGCGTGGTCTGAACTGCCGGGGGGGCACTCATCAAGGGCCATAATAATATCTGCACCTATCACCCTCTGGATATCCACAACCCCTTCCGGAGAGAAGAAGTGTTTTGACCCGTCAATGTGAGAACGGAACATACACCCTTCGGCGGTAAGTTTGCGGTTCTCTGCAAGTGAGAATACCTGATATCCTCCGCTATCTGTAAGAATGGGTCTGTCCCAAGAGATGAATTTATGAAGACCTCCGGCTCCGGCTATTATATCCAGTCCGGGACGCAGATAGAGATGGTATGTATTGCCTAGAATTATCTGAGCTTTAATATCATCTTTCAAGTCTCTGTGGTAAACAGCCTTTACGGAACCCACTGTCCCGACGGGCATAAAAATGGGAGTCTCAACAACTCCGTGATCTGTATAAAATAGTCCGCATCTTGCAGAGGAGTGTGGGTCTTGCGCTATCTTTTCAAATCTCATATTCTTTTATAAACAACCCTCAAAGATAATAATATAATAGCTATATTTGCCCCTTGTTGCAAATTCAAAAATTTAAACAGGTGAAAAGATTCATTTTAGTTTTAATAATTTCTCTCTTTGCGATATCGCAGCTTAAGGCACAGGAGAGCAATAATCCGGGGACAATAACAGAGGCTACCCAGCAGGAGGTAACAAAACAAGAGATTGTCCAACAAGAGATTGTCCAACAAGAAATTAACGAGACACCTGCCGTTTCGGTTAACCCTTACAAAGATATTCTGGCAAAAAAGGAGCTGACCTTTAACATCTGGTCCATCTTAAGAGGAGTATTCGGGATGGCTTCGCTTATCTTCATTGCCTGGCTTTTTAGTCTTGACAGAAAAAAGGTAAACTGGAAAACAGTAGGGTTCGCACTCTCAATGCAGTTTATAATTGCAATTTCGGTTATAGCATTCCCTGCCGTTCAATCAATCTTTGAATTTTTGGGGGGAATATTTGTAGCTGTTTTGGAGTGGACAAAGGCCGGCTCTACATTTCTGTTCGGTTCATTAATGAATATTAACAGTTTTGGATTCATATTCGTACTCCAGATACTCCCAACTATCATATTCTTCTCTGCTTTGACCAGCCTCTTTTTCTATTTGGGAATTCTTCAGAGAGTTGTTTGGGCTATGGCCTGGCTGCTTTCTAAGACACTCAAACTCACCGGAGCTGAGTCACTCTCAACAGCCGGCAATATATTTCTGGGGCAGACAGAGGCTCCACTAATGGTAAAAGAGTATATCCCCAAAATGACAAAGAGTGAGATTATGCTCATTATGACAGCAGGGATGGCCACTATGGCAGGAGGAGTGCTGGCAGCATATATCGGTATGCTTGGAGCAGGAGATAAAGTTATGGAACTGGAGTTTGCAAAACACCTTCTCTCTGCATCAATAATGGCTGCACCTGGTGCAATTGCCATTGCAAAAATACTTAAACCTCAAACAGAGGAGATAGACAATAGCGTTGAGGTTCCAAAAGAGAAAATTGGCAAGAATGTACTGGACGCAATCTCGAACGGAACAACAGAGGGTCTAAAACTAGCCGCCAATGTAGGTGCTATGCTGCTGGTATTTTATGCCCTTATAGCAGGATTCAACTCTATCTTCCTTAAGGCCGGCGAGCTTGTATCGCTTAACCCTGTTATTGCAGATTTTACCAATGGAAGATATGAGGGGCTCTCACTTCAATTCCTTCTTGCATATCTCTTTGCCCCTATTATATGGCTTACAGGTGTATCCGGTTCAGATCTTGACCTGGTTGGCCGTCTTTTGGGAGAAAAACTCATTATGACTGAGTTTATCGGGTACCAGAGTCTGGCAGAGATGATTCGTACAGGAGCTTTCGTATCAACCAAGTCCATTATAATGGCGACCTATGTTTTATGCGGATTTGCCAACTTTGCCTCCATTGGGATACTGATTGGCGGAGTAGGCGGTATGGCAAATAACCAGAAACCTGTTTTATCTGCATTCGGTTTCCGGTCACTGCTCGGTGCAACGCTTGTCGCACTTATGTCTGCTGCAATGGTTGGTATGTTAATAGCTTAACTCTACTTTTACCTTCTCGCGCATTTAGGTAGTTTCCACGTCTCAACTGCTGATGGATCATTGCCATCTAAGCACTCAACAGGATCACAGCAGGTGATACAAACCCTTTTAATTGCTTTAAAACCGGTTAGGGTTATATCTTTTGAGTAGAAGCCATCTTTAACCGGCTCCTGTCTCATAAGGTCTGTACTTAGGTACTTTTTGTTATCGTCAGAGAATATGGTAACTACATTTGCAGATGAGGATAACATATTTTGGGCTATTAATGCTCCTATAAAGTTTGCACCTGAAGATATCCCTACAGCAAGACCCAACTCAGTAGATAACTTCTGAGCCATAATTATTGAATCCCCGTCATCTACCTGGATTATCTCATTGAGTTCGTTTAGCTTTACAATTTCAGGAATAAACTCATCTGAAATTCCCTGAATCCTATGGCTTCCAACCTTGTATCCGGTTGTAATAGTAGGAGAGTTGGCAGGCTCCAGAGGATATAGCTTAATCTTAGGATTCATACTTTTCAGATATCTCCCTGTACCCATAATTGTTCCGCCGGTTCCTACTCCTGCAACAAATGCATCCGGTACTACATTGTGAAATTTTAGTTGATTCCATATCTCGGGACCTGTGGTCTCGAAATGTGCCTGCGGATTGTACTCGTTTGAAAACTGTCTTGGGAGAAATGAGTTCTCTGTCTGAGCAGCAAGCTCTTCGGCCATTCTGATACTTCCAAGGAATCCACCCTCCTCTTTAGTAACCAGATTAATCTTTGCCCCAAGGCTTTGAATGAGGCTGTATCTCTCTGTACTCAGCCAGTTAGGCATATATATTACGACAGAGTGACCCAGTGCTTTTCCCAAAGCACAAAATGAAATTCCGGTGTTACCGCTTGTAGCCTCAATTATTGTATCTCCCGTCTTTAAAGCTCCGGTATCGTAAGATTTTTTTAATATTGCATATGCCATCCTGTCTTTTATGCTACCTGTCATATTAAGGTTTTCCGACTTGGCATAGATAACTCTCTCTTCCCCTTTATACAAGAATTTTATCTCTAACAATGGGGTATTTCCTACCAGACTTTTAAGGTTTTCAATTTTCATATTTAAGTTTTATTAGTTATTTTCTTAATAAATACAATTTCGAAGAGCTTTTCCCTGTGCAAATGTAATAAAAATATAAAGTGAATCTTGATTTTTATTAAGGGAATTCATTATGGGGCTTCAGTTATAACGTTGCTAAGGCGCCTAAAAAAGAGGGTGGCCAAAAATTTTGGTCACCCTCTTTTAATAGTTGGTAAGAAATTACGCTTTTTGCTCAGTCTGCTCTTCGGATGCTTCAGCTGCCGGTGATTCAACGTCAGGTGACTCAACTGCAGGCAATACTGCAACCTCCTCGGCTTTTGTTGCTTTCGGTGCTTTTTTAGTCTCCTTCTTGACTGCTACCGGTGCTGTTGCCTCTGCGGCATCTTTCTTGGTGCGACCGCGGCGTGTAGTGCTCTTTTTAACCTCCGGCTTGGCAGATGATGCCAAAGCTGCTTCGTTAAAGTCTACAAGCTCTATAATTGCCATCTCGGCTGCATCTCCTTTACGGAATCCAATTTTAAGAACTCTGGTGTATCCACCCGGACGATCTGCAATCTTTGGAGCAACTACACGAAAAAGCTCAGTCACTGCCTCTTTTTGCTTAAGATATGCAAAAACAGTACGGCGTGCGTGTGTAGTGTCATCTTTTGATTTGGTAATCAAAGGCTCTACATATACTCTCAGCGCTTTTGCTTTAGCCAGAGTTGTCTCAATTCTTTTGTGTTCTATAAGAGACGACGCCATATTTGCCAACATCGCTTTACGGTGCCCGCTCTTACGGCCTAAGTGATTAAAGTTTTTATTATGCCTCATTTTTCAATACTTTCTTTTCAATATTATACTTTGTTACATCCATACCAAAGTTGAGTCTGTAACGCTCAACGAGGTTGTCGATCTCCGAAAGAGATTTCTTTCCAAAATTCCTAAACTTCATAAGTTCTGTTCTTTGTAAAGATACCAGATCGGCCAGAGTATCGATATCTGCAGCTTTAAGGCAGTTCAATGCTCTTACGGATAGCTCCATATCGGCCAACTTGGTCATAAGAAGATGGCGCATACGGAGTGACTCCTCATCCAGCTCATTACTTACAACCTCAATTGGTGTCTCCAAAGTTATCTTCTCATCTGAGAAGAGCATAAAGTGATGGATCAGAATTTTGGCAGCCTCTTTAAGCGCATCTTTAGGGTGAATCGAACCATCTGTGGTTATCTCTAAATTTAACTTCTCGTAGTCTGTCTTCTGCTCCACACGCCAGTTTTCTACGGAGAATTTTACATTCTTGATAGGTGTAAAGATGGAGTCAATCGGAATAAGTCCAAACGGAGCTTCTTCAACGCGATTTTCCTCTGCAGGTACATAGCCTCTCCCCTTTCCAATTCTGAATTCAACAGAGAGGGTAACCGATGGCTCCATAGAACATATATGAAGATCCGGGTTGAGAACCTTGAAAGAAGATAGCTGCTTCGAGATGTCTTCTGCAGTAAACTGCTGTTTTCCGCTAACCGTGATGTTTACTATCTCTGCATCCTCTCCCTCTACCATTCGCTTAAAACGAACTTGCTTAAGATTCAGAATGATATCAACAACTGTTTCGATAACTCCGGGTATAGTCGCAAATTCGTGATCTACTCCCTGAAATCTTACAGCGGTGATAGCATGACCCTCAAGAGACGACAGCAGAATACGGCGCAAAGCGTTTCCTACTGTTATACCGTATCCCGGCTCCAGCGGACGAAACTCAAAGCGACCGAAAGTTTCGGTTGCGTCAAGCATTATTACCTTATCGGGTTTTTGAAATGCTAAAATTGCCATTTTTTTATTATTTAGAGTATAACTCAACAATTAACTGCTCGTTTATAGTCTCCGGAACTTCGCTCCTTAGAGGCATATTCAAATATTTGCCTGAGAGAGATGTGCCATCCCACTCAATCCAAGAGTGTCTGGCTGCACCACGAGAGATGTTGTTTTGAATAACCTCCAGACTTTTTGATCTTTCGCGTACCGATACTACGTCACCAGGTTTTACAATGGTTGACGGAATACTGCACATCTCACCGTTTAAAACAATATGTCGGTGAATAACAAGCTGTCTTGCGGCAGCGCGACTAGGTGCAATACCCATACGAAAAACCATATTATCAATCCGTGATTCGAGCAGTAAAATAAGGTTTTCACCTTTACGACCCTTCATTCTGGATGCTTTATCGTATAGATTTCTGAATTGTCTCTCAAGAAGTCCGTAGGTATATTTAACCTTCTGCTTCTCTTTCAGCTGGATTCCGTACTCCGAAGTTTTCTTACGTTTCTTCGCCAATCCGTGTTGTCCCGGAGGGTAGTTCTTCTTCTCGTAACTTTTATCCGGACCAAATATTGGTTCTCCAAATTTGCGGGCGATTTTTGTGGTAGGCCCTGTATATCTTGCCATGTTAAAACGTTTATTATGATTTTAAAAAGGTTAAACTCTGCGGCGTCCTTTAGGACGGCATCCATTATGAGGAAGTGGAGTAACGTCAATAATTTCTGTTACTTCAATACCTGCTCCGTGAATAGTACGAATTGCAGACTCACGTCCGGCACCCGGCCCCTTAACATAGACCTTAACCTTGCGAAGACCTAAATCATAAGCCACCTTGGCACAATCTTCTGCAGCTGTTTGAGCTGCGTAAGGAGTGTTCTTCTTTGAACCTCTGAATCCCATTTTACCTGCAGATGACCAACTTATAACCTGGCCTGTGCTGTTTGTAAGGGATACAATAATGTTGTTGAAGGTAGATGAAATGTGCGCCTGACCTAAGGCATCAACCTTTACAATTTTTTTCTTATTTGTTGTTCCTGTCTTTCTTGCCATGATCTAGGTTCTATTTAGTTGCTTTCTTCTTGTTTGCTACAGTTTTCTTCTTACCCTTAGGTGTACGGGCATTGTTTTTTGTGGACTGACCGCGAACAGGAAGCCCAAGACGGTGACGAATACCCCTGTAACAACCGATATCCATCAGTCGTTTAATGTTCGTCTGAACTGAAGAGCGTAGCTCACCCTCAATTTTGTACTCCTCTGCAATGGTTCCCCTTATTGCAGCAATCTGATCGTCATTCCAGTCCTTTACTTTTGTGTTGAAATCGATGCCATTCTTGGCAAGGATTTTTTGAGCAGAACTGCTTCCGATCCCGTAGATATAGGTTAGACCTATCTCTCCTCGTTTGTTTTTTGGTAAATCAACTCCGGCTATACGTGCCATAATTTATCTTTTCTCTTTAATGTTTACAATTAAAAATTATCCCTGACGCATTTTGAACTTAGGGGTTTTTTTGCAGATCACATAAAGGCGTCCTTTACGCTTTACTATCTTACAATCTTCGCTGCGCTTCTTAATGGATGCTTTAACTTTCATATTATCTAAATTTTATTTGTATCTGAAAGAAAT
>JAUYTH010000233.1 GCA_030695165.1 Bacteroidales bacterium | reverse complement strand
ATATGAAATCCATATGGGTTGTTCCATCTATGGGAATAGATCCGGCAACTGGAAGTGAGGATTTCAAAAAGCTAAACGGTGAATATACAACCATTTGGAACGCCGCAGATCAGATTGTAGGGGGGACAATGACCCCGGATCTGTTTGGTAACCTCGGCACACAATTTATTTATAAACAGTGGCAGCTCAACCTCTATCTGCTATATAGTCTGGGAGGAGAGGCCTATAACCAGACTCTTGTAGACAGAGTTGAAAATGCAAACCCTAACTTCAATGTAGACCGCCGGGTATTTGAAGGCAGATGGAAAGTGCCCGGAGATATATCCAGATTTAAAAACATCTCCGACCTGAGCGTAACGAAGCCAACCTCACGATTTATTGAGGCTGATAATTATATCCGTCTTAACTCCGTCAATATATCATATGAATTTGAAAAAAGACAGCTTGAGAGACTAAAGCTCCAGAGGCTGAAGATCATTTTTTACGCCAACGAAGTGTTTAATATTTCCACCGTTAAACAAGAGAGAGGCCTAAGTTATCCGTTTGCAAGAAGCTTTACGTTAACATTTCAAATTGGCATCTAAAAAAATATAGAGATATGAAAACATATACTAAAATATTATTTGTTACCCTGTCAACCATTTTGCTGCTATCAAGCTGCAATAAATGGCTGGACATCTCTCCTAAATCTTCACTTAAAAAAGAAGATCTTTTTAAAACAGAGGGTGGTTACCTGAATGTTTTAAACGGGGTGTATATAGGACTGGTAAACGATCGTCTCTATGGACAGGAGCTGACATATGGCCTTATGGATGTTCTGGCTCAATACTATAATAACATTCCAAGCACACCTCTGCATAAATATGCAAATGCATCAAAGTACAACTACGAAGAGGCAGCAACCAAAGGGGTCATAACAAACATCTGGAATTCAATGTATAACAACATTGCAAACTGTAATGTAATTCTGGACAACATTGATGCAGATAAAGATATCTTCATAAATAACAACTACAACCGAGTTAAGGGAGAGGCCCTGGCATTGAGAGCGTTTATGCACTTCGATCTTCTCAGAATGTTTGCCCCCTCTTATGGTTTAACAACTAAAAGTCTTCCGGGAATACCTTATGTAGATAAGTTCACAAACGTGAGAATCCCCTTCTCTTCCATTGATGCTGTTTGTACAAGGATTAAACAGGATCTTCTCGCAGCAAGGGATCTGCTTAAAGATTTTGACCTTATGGGACCTGTGGACAAAACTGTAGATGCCTCCCTCTCCTTCAATGTTTCGGACAGGAAGGCCTGGTTCAACTACTATGCTGCAACAGCTCTTCTTGCGAGACTCAATCTATATATGGGAGATAAAACTGCGGCACTTGGGTATGTAGATGAGATCACAACAGACCACGCCAAAACAAAGATTTCGTGGTCGCAGCAAACCCAGTTCTACTACTACTTCTTCGCCCGTGAGAGGATCTTTGGAGTCTATATTGTAATTGATCCATATATGAAGAGCAAGGTAACCGACTACTTCGATATCGCCACGGCAAATAACAACAATATTCTAAAGGTAAGTATTCAGAGAACTATGGAGCTCTATGAGACATCAAGCGGGGGAGCTTCAGACTGGAGATATCTGGACTGGATGAGCAAAACAGACGACAACTATATCACAAAGTTCAATACTTTGAGCGGAATACCTGTCCTGAAGCTTGCCGAGATATACCTTATCGGAGCAGAGTGCACTATGGATAGCGACCCTGTTAAATCTCTCCAATACATTAATACTATTCGCACCAACCGGGGACTTCCCTCTCTGCCGTCAAATGTTGTTCTTTCGGATGAGATTTATAAAGAGTATGCGAAAGAGTTTCTTGGAGAGGGGCAACTGTTCTTTTTCTTCAAAAGAAAAGGATATGGGAATATCCCCTACTGGGGAACACCGGTTGATAATAAAGTGTATGTATTCCCTGTTCCGGATAAAGAGAAGGAGTTCAATAGTTAATAATGACAACAGTAAATATTGTAAAACTTTTAATATATGAAGCAGATAATTACATTATTAATAGGTATTATTTTTTGCTTATTAATAACATCTTGTGAAAATGATATTCAAGGGTTGTATTCGGGTGAACACGCAGTATATTTTTCTGATTATAATTCTACAGCAGATAGTGTAACCTACTCTTTTATAGGCAAAAACAGAGAGCAGGATACTGTTTTCCTCAATGTTCGCCTACTGGGAAATATGCTCACCACACCTGCAAAAGTTGTGTTGAGAGTAGTTCCCAATAAGACGACAGCTATATCGGGCAGCCACTATGAGGCTATCAAGCCTTTCTATCAGTTTGGCTTAAATACCTTTGACTATAAGCTGCCAATTATTTTGAAAAAACACGCAGACCTCAATTCGGGTGCTTTTGTTCTGGCACTCGAGATAATAGAGAGTGAAAACCTCCTTGTGGCCTTTAAGGAGAAGTCAAGTGTGCGAATAAGGTTCTCCAACATCTTTATGAAACCATCCATATGGGATGCAACTCTGGCTCCGGTATTCGGAACTTACTCCAGAACAAAGCACGCAATCTGTATGGATATAATGGGGAGGCCATTCCCGGAGACTCTTGTTGCCTTCAATCTTGAGCGGAACCTCTGGAGAAATTTCGGTTGGCAGTGTAACGCCTACTTTAAAGACAATGTTGTGATGGACAACGACCTTGTTCCACCGGCACGTATTTTACCTTGGTTTTAAACAAGTAAACCTTTTAAAAGAGTTAAGTTATGAAAATCATTAAAATATTAATAATCTGTACATCAATATCTGCACTCTTCTTTTCGTGTGTTAAAGATGACGGAAATTATAATTACTCTGCGGTAAACGATGTGGAGATATCCGGTATTGAGGCCAATTATATTGCTACAATGCTGGACTCGTTTAAGATTACTCCTGTTTTGAACCGCACACTAACCGCAACAGAGGCCGACCTTGAGTACTCGTGGACTATTTACAACGCTTCGACTACCTTCAATTTTCCGGATACCCTCGCCAAGACAAGAAATCTTAAAATATTGGTTAATTCAATCCCGGGGTCATATAAAATCTCTTACAACGTGTTTGATAAAAACACCGGAGTGAGATACCGGTACGAGTTTAATGTTGTAGTCACATCGGAACTGCAGAGGGGCTTTCTTGCCCTGAGCGAACTCAACGGCAAGGCCAATGTAACATTCATTGGGGTAAACGGAAAAGTCTACCAAGATATCTACGACAACATAAACGGAGAGGCTGTTGGTACAAATCCTGTATCTATCACCTATACCTACCAGGCTCCTATCGACTATGTTGCAATTCTCTGCAATGATGCCAGAGGTGGTGTGTACATCAGCAGCACATCATTTAAAAAATTGTATGACTTTAAGGATTTCTTTTACGACAACCTGTCTATAACCAATCCACAATCTTTTGTGATACAAGAGTACTACGGATCGGTGTCTGATTATCAGGCTAATGGCTCAAGACTTTTTCTCACTGCAAATAATAAGCTATACTACAGGGATCCCAACTACCTTACAACTATAGATGGCGTTTCTACCCGAATAGAGACAAAATTTTATAATGCCTTCCCGGGAGATTTTGAGATTTCGCCTGTCTCTTTCCAGATGCTGGGACGTGAACTCTTCTACGACAACAAGTATAAGAAATTTATGTATATAGCAGATTACACCAAACCAAATCTAATGGTAACTGCAGCCAAGCCTACGGGAATATTTGACCCAGCAAATGTCGGTCTTGATTTTATATGGGGTAAATTCACCATAAGCGCCCGAAATACTTTTCACTGCAACTCCATATTCAAAGATGGCAGCGGAAACTTCTTCTATCTCAAGTTTGATATGACCAACAAGGCGGCTGTTAACCCTCTTAAAAAGGTTGCAATCCCATCGGGGTTTAAAATTCGTGAAGCCAAAACTTTCGCCGGAAACGCACTGCAGGACTACATCTACTTTGCAGTTGGAAGTAAAGTCTATGTGTTTGACTGTATCCTCAACCAGGAGCGTGAGATCTACGACTTTGGTACAGGTAAAAGCGTAGATAATATCCGCTGGCACGAAGCGGTACTCAGTTCCCGTATAATGCACGTCTGCACAAGCACCGTCGGCTCTACAGGCAGAACCGGCAGCATATATGAAATGAACGTTGCTACAGACGGTATGCTCTCCATTAAAAACGCATACACAAATGTATGCGGTAGAGTTGTGAGTACGCACTGGAAAAACTAAAAGCTAGGATTTTATCCTGAATTTACATATAAAGTAATAATTAATAAGAGGTTACATTATGAAGAGAGGTTTATTTACCATCATATTTACTATAGCAATATTAATAAGCTATGGACAATCTAAAGTTACTTTTAAAGGAACCGTAGAGTATAATAAAAAAGATAAAGTGGTTGAGGTTAAAGAGAACAACCGTACAATTACAACACTCCCCGTAAATGAAAATGGAACATTTAACGGAGAGATTTCCCTAGACAAATTAACGCAACTCTCTCTCGGCTACAGTTTTTGCAATCTTCCAATTATTGCAAAACCTGGCCGCGATATAACTGTCAGCCTGGGAACACAGCCATATACAGGGAAGTTGATTGCAGGAAGTCCTGAGACACAATATTATATGGATATGAGATTTCTCATTTATCCTTCCGATCCAAAAATTGTGTTTCATATGCCCTGGCACGTTTATAAAAAGTATCAGGAAGATGCTCTTTTAACCAAAATGAGATACAGTGAGATATATTGTATGGCATACAACGATATGCCTCCTCTGTTTAAAAAAGAGGTTGAGCAATATAATAAATATGCAAATTATAGTTTGTTTATTAACTGGCCTCAGTTTCACGTTAATACAAATAAGTTAACCGAATTCAAGGAGGAGGCAGACTGGCGTGCACATCTGGAGACTTTGTTTGAACAAATTGAGTGGAACGACCCCTTCCTTTTAGGTATCCCACAATATATTAGTTTTGCAGAATATGCTTTAAATGAGAAGATTAAAAAAGTGAAGAATGACAAGCCATTCTTATTAAACTCGTTTGATCATATAAAGAGCACAATCACAAATCCGGAGATTAGAGAGTACTTTATCTATCACTACACCAACAAATACCTCAAAGATGAATCTCCTTCGGGAAGGGAGGCTGTTATGGCAACATTCCGGGAAAGTGTTAAAAATCCAAAATTCCTTGCACAGGCCGAGAAGATCCTTGCAGATGCAAAACAGTTCGGAAGTGACGCTCCTGCATTTGATTTTACTCTCGAGGATGTAAACGGGAAACCGGTAACACTGAGCAGCTTTAAAGGGAAAGTTGTCTATATTGATTTCTGGGCAACCTGGTGCGCACCTTGTAGGGCAGAGATTCCTCATATGAATAAACTAAAAGAGGAGTTAAAAGATAACAAGGATATTGTAATGATATGCGTCTCTACAGATCAGGCTGCAGACAAGGACAAGTGGAAACAGATGGTAAAGGATATGAAGATGGAGGGGTATCAATTATTTGCCGGCGATAAATATCCCGATATCCGCAAATATTACAAAATAAGCGGAATACCTCACTTCACAATGATTGGAAAAGATGGTAAGATCTACAAAAATATGACAATTCGCCCATCAAACCCACAGACCAAATCTGTGTTGATTGACCTGGCCAAATAGTAATCTTGCCAAGAGAACTTAGAACCTAATGTGGTGTAAATAACAAACACCTGGCGTTAGGAATGATATTGGGCTGAGGAGTTGGGATTTGAGTAATTTTTTAGGTTGTGTTTAGTGGTGAGTGCACCCGGAATTCATTTAGAATTTTGGGTGCTTTCTTTTCGCGGGGAACAACTTTGCCAGTGTTTGATGTATGTGCTTATTAATCTTGTGGTTACAAAACCCAGTTTTCCAATTTGGAAAACTGGCGTTTGCAGACACTTGTATATTAAAGAGTTACATCAAACACTGGCAAAGTTTATTTTATCTCCCGGTTTGAGTTGTGCTACTATGGGAAGATCTTCCGTGAGTACATTTGCAATGCGGGCATAGCCTCCGGTAGTCTGGCGGTCTGCCATTAAGATGATGGGTTGACCATTGCCGGGCAGTTGAATTGTTCCAAATGAAACTCCTGCAGAGATTATATCGTGACCTTCGGCCCTCTTAATGTGTATAGGTTGACCATCAAGCCTGAGCCCCATTCGGTCGCTGTTCGCAGAGACAGTGTATTCGGTGGTGAGAAAGGTGCGGATTCCTTCAAAATCCAGTCGTTGGATCTCGGGGCCTGAAATAATTCGGATTGGCCGGTTTGTTTGGTAGTCTGGAATTATACCCGTGATTTTTGGGGAGCTATTATTGCCTGCCAGATTGGTAAAAGATCCCAGCGGAATAACATCTCCAGCCTTAAGGGCTCTGCCCTCTAAGCCTCCGATTTTTGCGCGCAGGTATGTAGATCTGCTCCCCATAACCATCGGCACATCCAGCCCTCCGGCAAATGCGATGTAGGTGCGGCATCCGTTTTTAAGACCGGTAAAAGTAAGTCTGTCGCCACTGTTAACTTTTACTGGCCGGTACATCTCTATTGGCCGGCCATTGATGCAGGGCTGCATATCTGCTCCGGTAATGGCGATTATTGTACAGAGTGTGGCCGGATGATATTTGTCAATTGAGGTTTGTGGAAAGCTGTCTGATGAAGCCGACTCACAGCTCCCCCTAAAAAGAATTTCGGGACCGGTAAGGGTTGCCTCAAGGGCGGCGGCACCGGGGTTGTTCCCGGTATGGGATAGGTTGCCGGAACTGTTCCCGACAAGGGAGTTGGCAGTTTGCAGGGCCTGCAGGTCCATTGCGCCGGAGACGGGCATCCCATAACGCTGGTAGCCGTGCCGCCCGCTATCCTGGATTGTTGTGAGCATCCCCCCCTTCTCAATAATTATCTCTGCCATTCTTGACTTAATCTTAGGAATTCTGTTTCTGAGATAGGTTTAAATCTTAAAGTATCGCCTATTTCAAAAAGGAATTCGGGTTTGCGGTTAGGGTCAAAGAGTTTTAAGGGTGTTTGTCCTATCAATTGCCAGCCGCCGGGGCTTTCAATGGGGTAGATGCCGGTCTGTTGGTCGGCTATCCCGACAGAACCCTCCGGGATTTTTAAGCGGGGGGTCTTTTTGCGAGGCATTGCTATTCGGCTGTCCATCCCGCCGAGGTAACAAAAGCCCGGGGTGAAACCAAGCATATAGACCAGATATGTAACCGAGGAGTGTATCTGAATAACATCATCAACGGATAGTTTATTGAACCGGGCAACATCCTCCAGATCGGGGCCAATGCTCTCCTGGGTATCTCCTCCGTAAAGAACCGGGACCTCTTTAAATGTTGAGGGGGGCAGATGAATATCTGCAATTGAAGGTTCGAGGGAGCGTACGATGTCAAGTAACTTATGAAACCCGGTTAAAGAGGGGTTAAAGCAGATCATCAACTCGTTGTAGGAGGGGATAAAGTCCGTAATCCCTGGGATACTCTCCATCTCTACTCTTGTGAGCAGACGGCGGATTGTATTGTTAATCTCTACCGATATTTGGTCTGATGCCTTTACAATTATTGCCGAGTCTCCTGACGGAAAATATTTAAACATTGCAAATTTGCCTGATTATCTTATGGTTACTCCTCTCTCTGTAAGTTCGCTATAGATAGCTTTTGCAAGTTTAGGAGCCTGTTCGTTATCTCCGTGAATACAGATGGTGTCTGCCTGAATGGAGATTACTTTACCACTTATGGTTTCAACCACTCCCTCTGTTATCATCAGAAGTACTCTCTCAACAACTTTATCTTCATTGGTTATAACTGCTCCCGGAGTATCCCTGGAGACCAGTGAACCATCTTCGTTGTAGGCCCTGTCTGCAAAAGCTTCACTTATATATGGGATACCCACATCGTGAGCAGCATCAATCATCTTGGATTGTGACAGACACACCAGCTTTAGTGATGGGTCTATCTCTTTTATTGTCTCTGCAATTACCCGTGACATCTCATAATTTGAAGAGGCACTGTTGTAAAGAGCACCGTGGGGTTTAACTTGATTCAGCTTACCGCCCAGAGTCTCGGTCATACTTTTTAGAGCGCCCACCTGGTATAGTATTGCAGCCCTCAGCTCTGCTTTGCTAAGATGAATCGGGCGGCGACCAAACCCCTTTAAGTCATTATAACTTGGATGCGCTCCAACAGAGACTCCGTATTTGAGAGCCAGGCATATTGTCTTCTCAATAGTGAGCGGGTCGCCGCCGTGAAACCCGCAGGCAATGTTTGCAGAAGAGATGAAAGGCATAATGGCAGAATCATTCCCAACGATTGTTTCGCCATAGCTCTCGCCCATATCGCAATTTATATCTACCCTCATACTCTGTATTTGTTGCCAATTTAGTTAATATGTGGCAATTACCAAAATTTTATTCACTAAAAAACGCCAAAAACGTGAAAAAGCGTTCTCAGCCCTATTCCCAGGGCCACCAAAACAACTACTACTCCAATAGTATTTGATAATGGACCATTCGTACTGCTCCCCATAACCCGTTTACTGTTCATTACCCAAAGCAGATAAATTGCAATTACCGGCAATAGTACTCCATTGGCTGCCTGAGCAAAGAGTATTGCATCTAAAGGCTTGAATCCGATAACAGAGAAAATCACTCCAACCAGCAATATCGCCATCCACACCAACCGGAATCTGAGGGATTTAAGGTCCCTCTTCCATCCCAGAATGCCGGAGATAGCATATGCTGCTGCAAGAGGTGCCGTAATTGCAGATGATATCCCTGCGGCAAAAAGGCCAAACCCAATAAAATATTTAGACCACCCCCCCATAACCGGTTCCAGCTGCAGAGCAAGATCGGAGCCGCTGGAGATAGCTATCCCTGTCCCGAAGAAGGCAACTGCAGATGTAACCACTATTGCAATTGAGATTAACCCTCCTAGAATTACCGATACCGAAATATCCAGCCTCGCCTCGGGAATATCCTCTGGTTTGTTCCACCTCTGTTGAACCGCAGATGAGTGTAAAAAAAGATTGTACGGGACGACTGTTGTCCCTATTAATCCAACCAGAGCCAGCAGTGAGCCGGCAGGCAAAGTAGGAACAAACATCCCACGCAAAATATCTGCAAGTACCGGAGAGATTACAAAAGCGGTAGTAAGAAAAGCAAGGCTCATCATTATTACCAGTCCAATGAGAACTCTCTCTATGATTTTATAGCTTCCCGCAAAGAGCAGAATAGCTGCTAGAGCGCCAATTATTGCAGACCAGGTTCCCACACTCAGGTTGGCGGTGGGCACGAGGGAGCCTATCCCCAAAGATGCCCCGAGAAGATTTCCGGTTTCAAAAGCAGCATTTCCAATACCAATGGCAGAGATTACCAAGACAGCGGAGACAACCCTAACCAGCGGGCTGGTAAAGTGTTTGCGGAGAGCTTCCCCTAAACCCTGTCGGGTAATTATGCCCAGCCGCGCAGACATCTCCTGCAAAACCACTGTGGCAATAATTGAAAAAACCAACCCCCACAAAAGTGCGTAACCAAATTTTGCTCCCGCAATGGAGCAAGTGGTAATAGTACCCGGTCCAATAAATGCCGCCGTAACCAGTGCTCCCGGTCCGAACTTAAAACGGATTGGTTTTTTCATTATTTTATAATTGTTGCATCAAACTTTGGCAAATGGCAACATCTGCAGGAGCCCACTCTACACTAAAAAGCTCCTTTCCCGCCAACCATTTGTAATCTATGTGCTCTGTAAGAGCAATTTCAAAAGAGTCCTCCCTCAAAGAGCATAAATAGCTATGAAGAGTAATCTCAAAATCCGGGTAGAGGTGGTCAACTGTCATAAAGTGGCGATTAATCTCTATCTCCAGTTTAAGCTCCTCCCTAATCTCACGCCTTAAAGCATCCTCTTCTTTCTCCCCCTCCTCTACCTTTCCGCCGGGAAACTCATATTTTAATGAGACATACTCATAAACACCTCTTCCCCTTTTAACACAAAGTATCTTTCCCCCGCGAACAATGATTGCCGCCACTACCTCTATATGCTTCACTGTGTTTTAAATTTTGCATACCGGATTTCGTCCCAAATTTTTCCATTTTTAAAAATTGATTTTCTAAAAACAGCCTCTTTAACAAACCCACACCTCTCCAGCACTTTTTGCGATGCAATATTATATTCAAACACTCCTGTATAAATTCTAACAATATCCATCTCCCTAAAACCATACTCACAAATAAGATCTACCGCCCGAGACATTATCCCTTTGTTCCAATATTTTTCATCCAGCAGATACCCGATCTCTGCAGATTTTCTGTAAACATCTGTACACTTAATGAGTGAAATATTTCCAACATAAATCCCATTATACTCTATTGCAAAAATCTGGTCCTGGAGGTTATTTACAACATTGGAGAGAAACCTCTCTGCGTCCATCTCTGTATATGGATGCGGGAATCCGTCCCGCAAGTTAATGCTGATTTTTTCATTATTGGCAAATTCCAATAAACGCTCTTTATCCTCTATTTTAAGTTTGCGTAATCTTATGTTATCCATGACAATAGCGGTGTCAAAATGGGATTTTTAAAAAATAGTGTAAAAATAACAGACCGAAGTTAAAAATTATTTTATCTTTGGTTAACAAAAAAATGAGAAATTTTTAATTAAATAAGGGATTATGAAAAACTTAGCTTTTAACCGGATGTTAGCAATCATCACTATTCTGATGTTTGCAACTGCTTTGCTTGTTTCGTGCAGCAAAGAGAGCAGCGAGATTGATAATAATAAGGCTGTCGATGTGCTGGTTGAGCAAGCCGCTCAGCAATATTTAAACACCCCTGTCCCTACAGGCGGCGAAGACGAAACATATTCACTCAACACTAGCGGGCTTCCCGAAGTCTATCTTGCAACTTCAAGCGGTTTTGATACCAAAGTTGCTGCAAATCCTCTTATTAGCTGTGTTAAATCTGTGAAACTAACAGACAAACAGGCTCTTGAGGTTAGAAAGGCTCTCTCGGTTTATGAAGAGCAAATCCAGATTTTTATGAAAACCCAGCGAGAAGAGCTTGCAAAAATGGAGGCCAGGTTTATCGCCGCCAAAAAGGAGCTGTTAAAGCTGGCTAACGGTGTAACAGCCGACAGACACGAACTGGAGAAGAAGATAATCGCTCTTAAAGCAGAGTTAGAAAAGGCTATGAGAGCATTTAAAGAGAAAAATGCTCCAATACTCTCTGCCCCCTATAAAACTCTGATGACTACATTAGGTACTATCCTTGACAAGCGTCAGTGGGAGGCATTTAGTAAATGCCTCTCCCGCTAACACCTGGTCAAACGTAAGCTCAACTATTTTTTCATAATTATTGGAGTTAGCTCTGTCTTGAGCTTCTCATATTCGGCAGCATCCATAAGACCCAGGTCTAAAAGGTCTTTTGCCTCTTTTAGCTTTGCTATTGCCTGCTCTCTGTTAAGAGGTGCGTTCTTGGTTAGAATCTCTCCTGCCAAAACACTCTTTTCGTAGTCATTGATAGACATATATTTATTAAGTCCAAAAGCACGACCATTAGGTTCTCCCAGTAAAACTGCAAGCGCAAGAGGCTTCTTGCTGCTCCCCTTGTGATAGACCCTCATATCTGCAATCACCACAATCTCTCCCTGCATATTGGCTTTTGCCGTAACATTACTGTCGTCACTCAGGGTGCTGATATAGGTACCGAAACCAATCTGCTTTCCCATTAATATTGTTGCAAAAACACTCTTGCTCTTTGAATTCGCCCTTGCAATTCCTACTGTTCCTTCGGAGCCTCCTGCAACTGTGGTTGTAGTAGCAGTCCCGGATGGAACACCCAATATGAGCGTATCGCCAATGTTGAGTTCCGATCCGTTTGCCGATATATATTTTAACACTTTTGTGTTGTTTTTTATATTTAGATAGACTTTTGAATACTGACTATCTGCATAAGTTAGCCTTTCAATCTCTGCCTGTGCAAATAGGTTTGTAGAGAGTGCTACAAAAAGAATTACAAATATTTTTTTCATATCTTTTATAAATTTGTTAAAGTTATCAAATAAGGTAATGTCTCTAATCACATACCTAAGGCTTTTAAACGCCCGATTGACCAGATAAGTTCATTTTAAATCATAGTATTTTAGGCCACTTAGTTCTTTCTCTGTTCAAAATCTTCGGTTTTTTTTATTCTAACTCTTCTTATAATCAAGAAGATTATAATAATTAAACAAATGCCTATGAAAATCCCATAAGCACTTAATATAAACTCCCCAATATTATCCATCTTAAGAAATTTTTACAGCTGTCCCGTATGCAAGAATCTCCGAAGCACCCTGCATTATCATCGATGTTGCAAAGCGGACATTAACAATAGCATCTGCATTAAGCTTTTTAGCATCATCAACCATTCTTTTAATTGCCTGCTCTCTTGCCTGAGCTTGTAAAAGGGTATACTCCTCAATTTCACCTCCCACAATATTTTTAAGACCAGCCATTATGTCTCTTCCAATATTTCTTGCACGAACTGTGCTACCCCTTGCGATTCCAAGGATTTGAGTTATCTCCTTGTTTGGAATTTTGTCTGTAGTTGTAATTATCATAATAAAAAAATTAAGTTAACACATTTCACTGACATTCAATTTGTGATATTTGCAAAAGTCCTTTCGATTCCTCTCCTGTATTTTACGGCAGAGTAGCCGAAAATCACGAAAAGCCCCTCTCTGCTTTTGTATTTGATTCCATATTTGTTACGAAGCTTTGCAGCTTTTTTACCGTTTTGGATAAGTGGGTGAACTCCGCCCAGCATACAGGTACCAAGGCCAAGGGCCTCTGCAGCTATCATTGCATATGTTGCTGCTATAATGGGGTCGGCAGGATCGGAGTATGGAGATCCGTAAAAATAGATAGCTAGCGGCGCATCGTAGTTTATATGGTTCTCTCCCGCTTTCATCCCCTCTGTATAGGTTTTAAAGAGTGGTTTTACAAAACCTCGGAACATCTCGTCGTTTGCTTTGCCCCAAAGGGGGCGCATCATTGCCAGAAACCATTTGGATACGAACCACTTCATCCCCTCCAGGTAGTTGGCAAAATCTTGTGCAAAAGCCCTTGTTTTATCTTTTCCATCCAGTATAAGCAGGCTAACGTCGCTAGGGGGAAGCCCCATTGGGGATGTAGCTGCTGCTTTAATTATCTGCTCCCGAATGTGGGGCTCTACACTCTTGTCCAAGAACTCCCGAACACTTCTCCGTCTTTGGAAGAGTGAGAGAATCTGTTCGTAATTTGCTGCACTCTCTTTTGGTGGTAGGTCAAAAAGATCCTGAGGTGAGAGCTCCCGTCCGTGAATCTCTATTGCTCCGGTTGGGCAGATGGTCATACAGTGGCCGCACGCAATACACCCGAATAGCGGTGTTTTACTCACCTTCACCTTACCATCTTCCATTATCAGGCTGAAGTCTTTGCACACAGATACGCATAGCCCGCACCCGTTGCACTTTTCGATATCTATTGAGATATCTGCACACTCTTTTGCTCTTGTTGTCGGTATTGCCATAATCTTGTCCGGCATTTTATTACACATAGCAAAATTAGTTAATTGATTAATATGGGCAATTAAAATAATTATGCAACGAAAGTGCACTTTTTTGCATCTATAGTATAATACCGGTTGAAAACTGCTCTTAATTATCTAATATTTAACACTCTCCTCTCATTTAAACACTCAAATTATGAAAAAACATCTGCTTTCCCTATTGTTACTGTCACTCATATCCCTGACAGGATGTGAAAAAGAGACAACTTTAATGAATAGCCTTAAAGGTGAGTGGTATCGTGGTGACTCCTATTTTAAGTTTACCGCTCTTAAGGATTTTACTTATATCGATCTTCACT
>JAUYTH010000230.1 GCA_030695165.1 Bacteroidales bacterium | reverse complement strand
CGTTTTGTAACCCAACTCCAGAATTGAACAGGAACCATCCCTGCCATATCACAACGAAAGCCGTCAACACCTGTTTTTAACCAGTAAATCAGAACATCCTCCATCTTAATCCAAGTGTCAGGAATAGGATAGAAATACTCTTTTTTTCCATCTTTATAATCTACACCGTAATTAAGCTTAACAGTTTCAAACCAGTCGTTTAACGAGGGATTAGGTACAAAACAGTCATTTCCGGTTGCCTTAGCTGGGGTCTCAATAAATTTTTCCAGGGAGGAATCTTCTGCAGGTGATATAAAAACAGAGTTTTCCAGGTAGTAAAAATTATTCATCGGGTGAAATGCGTAATTTTTACGGTCTTTCTTACCAAAATCATCTATCCCTTTTGGTTTTGAATCAGAATTGTACTCTCTTGAAAGGTGATTAGGTACAAAATCAATTATTACTTTGAGATTACATTCGTGAGACCTAGAAACAAGAGTTTTGAATTCATTAACCCTTTCAGGAATATCAAGCGAAAGTGTAGGTGATATATCGTAATAATCTGTAATAGAATAAGGAGAGCCTGCATTACCCTTAACAATAGAAGCGTGGTTGGACGGTATTGAGAAGCCTGGAAAAGCACATTTTGTTGCGTGCTCAATTACACCTGTATACCAGATATGCGTACACCCAAGTGAACTAATCTTCTCAAGGACCTCTTTGGAAAAACTCTCCAGCTTTCCGGATCCGTTTATCTCATATGAAGAATTGGGAATACAATTTTTGTTTGTATTCCCAAATAATCTAGGTAGAACCTGGTATATAACAATCTTTTTCCGCAACTTTTTTACCAATTCAGTATTTTCTTGAAATCGTACTCTTCGGGCATTGGAATAAATTTTGATGCATCTTTATAATCACTTTCGTTTATATAATGCATTATATTGTTAATTATAGCTTTGACTCTATCAGATTCTAAACTGACCCCTCTAGGCAAAATCTTTCCTGTTTCCGGATCCTGAATATCTTTTAAATAGAGTGGTTTCACCTTTCCAAGATGATCTATATATACCATGCATCCCGATTTACCCTCTTCAAAAAGCTGATAGACACCTATTCCGAGTTCAGTACAATAAACCAGATCGTATGCACTTGGTGACTGGCACCTTAGTTCATAACCGAGCTCAACAGGTCTAGACTTTGTCTTCAATCCAAGAGATTTCAATCTCTCCTCTAACAGTTCGTTAAAAATATGAGCTTTTGAGACCTTTCCAAGCTCCGGGTGACCGTGATCGTCATAAGAGAATGTTACCCCGGATTTTTTTAACTCCTCTTCGCTCAGCTCGTGAAACACCCCCTCAGAGATCATTACTGCTCCATAATTAATCCCTAGTGCTAATCGTTTAACTATAGAAGATACAGCAAGTTTAACTATCTTATCTATAGTTATTGTAGTCTTGTTAAACATCTCAGGAATAACAATCATTGGGTAGTGTGCTGCGGAGCCTATACCGAACGCAAGGTGACCGGCTGACCTTCCCATTGCGCAAACTACAAACCAATTATTGCTGGTTCTTGCATCTTCATAAATTGTAGTAGCAAGCCTGGCTCCCTCAGATTTCGCAGACTCATATCCGAATGTAGGCCTTTGAAGTGGTAGTGGGAGGTCATTGTCAATTGTTTTGGGAACGTGAATGTTTGAGACCTGATGATTATGCTCTACGAGAAATTTGGCCACTCTGTTTGCAGTAGAGGCTGTGTCGTCCCCTCCAATTGTGACTAATAACTGGATGTTGTTCTCTTTAAAAAAGTTGAGGTTGAAGTTCTTTTCAAAATCCTCTTTTGTAGGTTTATATCTGCTCATTACCAGAAATGAGCCCCCTCTGTTGAATATTGAGTCAGCAAGCAGAAAGTCCATATCTGTATATTTGGGGTTCTCAGAGAATATACCTTTGTAACCGCCGTGAAGCCCTAAAACGCGATAACCATTTGAAATAAAGGTTTTTGTAATACTACCGACAACCGTATTCATACCTGGTGCCGGCCCTCCTCCTGTTAAGATAACAATTGATTTTTTCATCATAATACATATTGAGTCGGCAAAGGTAATAATAATTAAAAAAAATGTAAATTTGTAGATACAAAAATGAAAATTTCAAAAGAGCAGGCCAATTACAGAATCTCATTTCTAAAAGATGAGATCAATAAACACAATAGACGCTATTACATAGATAATCAGCCGTCTGTATCGGATTTTGAGTTTGATCTGCTTATGCAGGAGCTTCAAACTCTGGAGTCAAAATTTCCACAATTCTCGTCAGAAGACTCTCCAACAAAAAAAGTTGGCAGTGACTTAGCTTCTTCATCTGAGAGCGGAATTGCTGAGGTAGTTAAGAGTATTAATACAGATAAACCTCGGGAGGAAACAACGCTCTCTAATCAGTTTCGTCAGATAGCACATAAGTACCCAATGTTATCTTTGAGTAATACTTATGATAAAGAGGAGTTATTATCATTTAATGAAAGAGTTGAACGCACACTTGGAATTAAGAGTGAATATGTTTGTGAATTAAAAATTGACGGAACAGCGATATCTCTTTCATACAATAATTGCAGGTTAGTTAGCGCTGTAACAAGAGGAGATGGGACAGTCGGGGATGATGTAACCGAAAATGTTAAAACAACCGGAGTTGTTCCTCTTGAGATTCCTCTAAGCTCTCCTGTCAGGAATTTTGAAATCCGGGGCGAGATTTTTATGCCTTGGGATTCATTTGATCTCATAAATCAAAGACGTGAAGCCAATGAAGAGCAACTTTTTGCAAATCCGAGAAATGCAGCTGCGGGCTCATTAAAACTTCAGGATTCTTCTGAGGTTGCCTCTAGGGGGTTGAAACTAATTTTATACAACGTAATAACAGAGGTGCCATTTTTCCAGAATCATTTGGCATCCTTACAGTGGGCAAAGGAGTGCGGGTTCCCTGTTTCAGAACACACTTCATTATGTAATAGTATTGTAGAAGTAATTGAATATCTTGATAAGTGGGATCTAAAAAGAAAAGAGCTGAGCTATCCTACGGATGGTGTGGTAATAAAAGTTAATAACATTGATTATCAGAATGCTCTGGGCATTACATCTAAGTTCCCAAGGTGGGCAACTGCATACAAATTTAAAGCGGAACAGGCGCTTACCAGGCTTATCTCCATAGATTATCAGGTGGGAAGAACAGGAGCAGTAACTCCTGTAGCAAATCTGGAACCTGTAACACTTTCGGGTAGCACCGTAAGGAGGGCCTCACTTCACAATTCAGAACAGATGAAACTTCTTGATATTCATCTAGATGATATGGTTTTTATTGAGAAAGGAGGAGAGATTATTCCAAAAATTACAGGTGTAAATATCTCAAAGAGAGATAAAAGTGCAATAATTCCTCAATTTCCGGAAATTTGTCCAGATTGCGGAACAGTGCTTATGAAAGATAGTGAAGAAGCAAAGCATTTTTGTCCAAATAGTGAGCAATGTCCTACCCAGATTAAAGGGAGATTTCTTCACTTTTCTGGAAGAAAAGCAATGAATATTCTTATTGGAGAGGCCACAATTGACCAGATGTACAGGTTGGGTTATCTGAAGAGACTTCCGGATTTGTATAAGATAGATAAAGAGCAACTTCTAAAGCTGGACGGATGGAAGGAGCGTTCTGTTACTCGTTTTACCGAGAGTCTTCAAGAC
>JAUYTH010000229.1 GCA_030695165.1 Bacteroidales bacterium | reverse complement strand
CAATAATAGGAGTAACAAGTATTCAGGGTAGCCATACCGACAGAAAAAACAATATAAAAATTGATACAAAAGGTGATCCAGATAAAGAGATTTCATATATGCCTTCGTTCATTAAAGATATGGATATCACCTGGAATATTGCATTTTCTAAAAATACCGTTTTTACCTCTTCGTATGGAGTTTTAGGAATCCCTCACGTTGTAATTATTGATGCAAAAGGAGACGTCAGGTACAACGGAATCAATCCCAATAGTGAACCAGCTCACGAAGCAAAAAAAATAGATGCACTATTGCAAGAGGCAGGTCTCCCATTTCCGGTAAATCCAATGTCAAAAAAACAACAATAAAGATCATATGAAATCTGCCGGCAGGTGACAACCCCGATATCCATAAGAATCTGATTAATTAATTTTGAAAGTTAGGTCAGGGATATAATATGATAAGACTTGAATTTATCTATTATATCCCTGATCTCATTACTTTTAGGTTAGTCTCTGCTAATGTTTGAGCAAAAAGAATGGAATTATATTTTAGTCACAAAATATAATTTGTCGAAAATCCAATTGCTTTTGAGTCGTAAAGTCTTAATTAAAAGCAGAATAATCCTTTCCTGATAATTGAAATTATTACTTTCCGTAAAAAAGTCTAAAATCATTTAGGTAAAGAAGTAATAAATATTGTTATGTCTATAGAATGCCGGTAGAGAAGTTTTTTTATAGTGAAATAAAATTAGGTTAGTAAAGTATTTTGTTTCTACCGGCTTTTAATATTTTTTATATGAGTCAAAATTATGAAAATGCTTTAATGTCCATTTACGACAATCACTATTGTCAGATGGTTATTTATGCAAAAAAAATAGTAAAGACTACATCAATAGCTGAAGATATTGTTCAGGATCTCTTTGTGAAGCTCTTAACAAAACCTGCTGTTAATATGATTAATACAGGTTTTGTTTATGTATGCCTTAAAAATTCTGCATTAAATTATATCTCGTCAAAAAAAAATAAAAATATTATCAACGATAATTCGATAGATGATCTCCTGGTTGAATCGATGAGCGATCTGGCCGAAATAGAAGAGAGAGAGAGAAGATTAAGAGTTATAATCTCACAATTACCTCCAAAGTGCAGAGAAGTTTTAACAAAAATCTATTTCGAGAAAATGAAGTATGCCGATGCTGCAAAAGAGATGAACCTCTCTTTTCACACTGTTAAATCTCAAATGAACATTGCATTCTCTACCATTAAAAAGCGGATGAACAGTTTTTCATCTATCATATTATTTCTGGTTATAACCTGTAACAAATCTTTTTAAAGAATATTAAAATTAAGAGCTAATGCTTGATGAAAAATATATAATTGAACTAATAATGGATTCAAGAG
>JAUYTH010000060.1 GCA_030695165.1 Bacteroidales bacterium | reverse complement strand
CCAAGTCGTTTGTAAAACTAGCTGTAGGAGTTACCTCCGATTCCTCAACGCCTAACTTGTCAACGATGATGGCTTTAACTTTTGCATTAATGTCTGCCATGATTCTAAAGAATTAGTTAATAAAAAAAAGTTATTTGATATTTCAAAATTAGTGTGCAAAGAAAGTTAAAAAAATCCAAAAATGAAAATTTCTATAAAGTAGAATTATATGTTGCTGATTTTCAATGTTTATAAAATTAAAGGTATAATTATTCTCAAATTCGGTATAATACTCTATTTTCCTTACCTTTGCGACTGGTTTTTTTAACATATAAATGAGTGGTATAAATATAGCAATATTTGCTTCAGGTTCCGGAACAAATGCAGAGAACTTAATCAATTTTCTTAACGATAATTTTTTTGACTTAAATATCAGTCCAAAGCTGGTGCTTTCCAACAGGAGCGATGCCTACGTTCTTGAAAGGGCAGCCAGGTTAAATGTTAAGAGCTCTATCTTTTCTGCAAAAGAGCTCAGGGAGGAGCGTATCGTGGATGATCTTTTAATCTCCAACAGTATAGACTTTATAGTTCTGGCCGGGTTTCTGCTTAAACTCCCCGATAGGCTGGTCTCTGCATACAATGGGAGGATAATAAACGTACACCCTTCACTGTTGCCAAAGTATGGAGGAAAAGGGATGTACGGCGAGTTTGTGCACAGGGCTGTCATTGAATCCGGGGATAATGAGTCGGGTATCACAGTTCATCTTGTAGATGAGATCTACGATAACGGTGAGCATCTGTTTCAGGCAAAATGCACTATAGAGAGTGGCGAGACCCCTGACTCTCTCGCCAAAAAAATTCACGCACTTGAAAAAGAGCATCTGCCAACAATTATCTGTAATTATATAATCAACTACGGGAAGTGATTTCTCTCCCGGGATTATCATCTATTTGTAAAAAACCTGCTATCTGTTAATCTCCGTTAAGATTGGAATCTCAAGCCGGAATCCCGTTCCGATATATTTTGACCCGTCAAATCCCACAAAAATACCTGCTCTGATAATCTGTTTCAGACCAAATGAGTACCCGACTTCGGTGTGGATTACATCTCTCTCGGGGAGCCAAACTGTTTTCAGGTGAAGAGCCTCGTATAGCAGTTGACTGTTTAAAAATGGGAGTCTGTTAAGAACCAGATAATCTGTGTTGTATTCGCAAACAGCAGTTATCCAGCTTTGTGGAGTTGATAGCCTATAGTTATCCAAAAGAAGAAAAGAAGAGAGGAACCCGTTCTCTGTAACCATTATATCGGAAGAGCGAAAATGTTTGTAGTCACTAAGAGATACTCTACTCCTGTTATAAAACCCTCCAGCCTCAACAGAGTAGTAGATTGAACTGTAGAGTCCGCTTTTAAACATCTGGGAAATAGAGCCTCCAACCATTCCGTAGTTTGAGTGTGAAGTAGCGGTGGAGGGCAATGATGCTCGTGTAAAGATTGAAAATGTAGGATATTTTGTTCTTACATATCGCTTTCTACCCTCAACCACCCTATAGTAGTAGTTTGGTGTATAAATGAGAGCGGCAGTGTAAAACAGGGAGGTGTTGTTCTGAGAGGTTGCTCCGTAGATATTATCGGTACTATTTGGTAAGGGGATATGCCGGAAGATTGAGGTTAAATTGGAATTCTCCAGGGGAGTGTTTTGGTGCCAGGCAAGGCTTGTATTTAACTTGAGTCCGGTGGCAAGCTCTATGCTGTTTTTAACCTCCATCCATCTTCTGGATTGGAATTTTACAGGATTGAGACCAAAAAAGTAGGATGCATAAGAGTTAACAAAGGGAGAGAGAGAGGAGTTATTGCTTATATCTGCGCTGCTCTCTCCCATACTGAACGAGATGTTTCCTAATCTTAGGGGAGAATATGATGCCGATACGTTAATACTCCACAAAAGTTCTTTTCTGTGTGAGGAGTAGTAGAGAGCCGGCAACACTGTGATTGCAGAGTTTTTACTAAATTCATACTTGGCAAACAGCTCCTGACCTATCTGATAGCCGTCGACAAAATTAAAATCTCCGATAACACCCGAGAGACCGCTATAACCCAAAGTGAGGTTTTTGCCTGCCTTAAATCTGGTTTTAAAGAGAAGTCTGTCCAATATTTTATTCCCTGTAGATCTGTTAACCCTATTAAGAGAGTCCTCTTCAAAAACTCTCTTGAACTCTCCCTTAAGGCTATCTGCCTGTTTGTAAGATAGAATTTCATCCTCCCTTAAGGGGAGTCTGCGAACCTCGGCCCAGTAGACAGTATCTCTTAAACGGGCAAGTGTGTCTACCACCCTTTTTATGTTGGTGTCTTTTTTAATCTCAAGCCTTTGTGGGGGTTTTATCTGCTTTGTAGCTCTCTTTTGGGTTTGAGATTGTGATATTTTGCCGATGCTGTTTTTTAAAGAGTCCTGTGATAACTCTGCACCTTTATCACTGCTTGGTTTGCCCTCATTAACTCTGCTAAAGGTTACAGATGAGTTAAACCTCCCCTGTGCATTGACTCCCATAAGGTCTACGATAACATCCATAGCATATGAGGTGGGCATTAGAACCTGTGGCTTAACTTCGTTGAAGTTTACGCTGATATTCATAGTAACGCCGGTCCCTTTTGCGGTAAAGTCAATGTATGAGACACTCCAGGTGTCATCTACAATATAGATATGGCCCCTGAAAAGCTTAGAGTCACCCCCTTTGGGTACTACCCGAATCTTATTCACAACTCTCCCCGATTCATTGGAGATTCCCTCATAAACAAAACTGTAATACCTGAATGAGTTTGTGGCCAGAGGAGAGAGATAGCCGAAGAACTCTTTGTCGTAGATTGAGGTTCTGGTCACTCCGGAGATGTTATCTATCTCTATCTCTGAAGGAATTGTACTGGAGAAGGCCTTAACCTGTTCATTATAGCTTCCGGGATATTGGTAGCTGATTAGTGAGTGTGACTCCAACAGAAATAGTTTGTTGAGCACAAGGTTACTTCTGGCTTTCCCGGCCTGTATTTTAAGAATGGCGGGTATTTTTGTGATCTTCATTGTCCCTTTAAGGTATACCGAAGATTCATAGCTCTTAACCTGCTCCCTGTGGAAAGGAGCCCTGGCTATAGCTTTTCTCATCACATAGTTAGCACGGTTCTCCCCTTTTGAGCTAAAATAGGCGTCATTAAGTTGATATACCTCCTCCTGCATAACAATCTTCCGGAAGATATCCTCATTTGCCACCTCAAGGGTGAACCTCTCTCTCTTGTATCCAAGTGAGGATACTTCACAGATGTAGCTCCCTTTAGAGAGTGAAATCCGGAACTCACCCTTGTCATCTGCACTGACTCCGGATGAGATTTCATATACATATATTGTGGCAAACGGAACCGGCAATCCATTGCGGTCAGAGACTCTGCCGCTGAAGACAGTTCCAAAAACAGCTGAGTTCAGTAGTAACAGAAGAGTGGTTAAACAGATTCTAATCACCACTTATTGATGTGAAGCTTCTCCTGCTTCCATTTGTCCTTAGCGGTTTGCTCTCCTTTTGGGTAACCGATAGGGATAAGGCAAAGAGGGAGATATGGCTCGGGAATGCCCACAGCATCTGAGATTGCCTTCATTCTTTCAACTCCGGGATATCCTGCTGTCCAAACTGCCCCAAGTCCCATAGATTCTGCGGCAAGAAGTATGTTTTGAGTTGCAGCAGAGCAGTCCAGATACCAGTAGTGAGAAGTTTGAGGGTTACCGGCAACAACTATTGCAGCCTGAGCCTCTTTGAGCATTCTGTTGTTGGGCAGCTTCTGCGAGAGGGCAGCCATCTCCTCTTTTCCGTGTATTATTACAAACTCCCAGGGCTGACGGTTCATACCCGATGGGGCAGCCATTCCTGCTTTAACAAGCAACTTGAGGTCATCCAGGGATACCTGCTGCTCTGTATAGCTTCTTACGCTTTTTCTGTTAAAGATGTTCTCAAATACAGAATTCTGTGCAAAGATTGCATTGCTGCCAATCATTAAAATTGCAAATGCTACAAAAAGAGTCTTTTTAGCCATAATTATTTTTTATTAACAGTTAATTTCCATTACCAATAGTGTGCCAATATCATTGTCTTATAAATATTCAAAGCAGTCTCCATAATCGGGTCCGAAAATTTGTACCCGCTTCTGTGAATATCCTCCCCGATGGTGCCGTTGCCGATATTAAAAAAGGAGGAGATTGAGTCGAATGCAAAGAAAGAGAAGTCATCTGAGCCTCTGGTAGGCTCTTTAGCGTAGATCACCTCTAAACCATTGCTCTTTGCAGCTGCCTCAACCATAGAGTTTGCTTTGTTGTCATTAATTGTCGCCGGGAATCTGTCGAAGTAGGCAATGGTCACCTCCAGTTTATCTTCTTTCCCTTTATCCTTTGCATAGCTCTCCATCATTGAACACAATTTGTCAAGGTCTTCATCTGCAAAGGAGCGAAGAGTCATTCGAAGATAGCCCTCCCCCGGAGTTACACCGTAGTTAATCTCCCCAAGAGTGATGTTGACAATAGTGCCGAGGATAAAATCCTTAAAGGAGTCGCGATCTGAGTTA
>JAUYTH010000221.1 GCA_030695165.1 Bacteroidales bacterium | reverse complement strand
GATTTTGAGATAACAATTGTTGCAAAATTACTCTCCTTGAGAAGGTCCATAAGCTCCGACATATACTCTTCGCTCAGGTTTTGCCCTGCATAGACAATTTTTGGCCACTCACTCTTACCCAAATGCAGACTAAAGTGGTGTGAAAGAGCCTCAAGCGCAGCCTTTGAGCCCAGATACGAGCCTCCGATACCAATAACCACCACAACTTCCACCCCTCTCCACTCCCGGGCTATCTCATTAAAAAGTTCAATGTGAGATGGTAATATTTTTGAAGGGAGGTCAACCCAGCCCAGAAAGTCGTTTCCTCTGCCGCTCCCCTCTACTAATGTTTTAAAAGCACCCTGAGCCTCTTTGCAGAAAGTGTTTAGTTCGCTCTCATCAATAAAAGGTGCAACACCCTTGATATCTACATTTACTCTGTTTACTATCTCTTTCATAATCTTTACTGTAAGTTTTCGGAGAGTTGTTTAATAATATAGGCAGGGTATTTATCCTCGTATAATATTCTGTACATAGCCTCTGCAATTGGCATATGAACCCCGTACTTTTTATTTATCTCATATATACATTTTGTTCCGTAGTAGCCCTCTGCAACCATATTCATCTCCACCTGTGCAGATTGTACCGAGTAACCCTTACCTATCATACTTCCAAAGGTTCTGTTGCGGCTGAACTGAGAGTAGCAGGTAACAAGCAGATCTCCCAGGTATGCAGATGTGGATGTTTTACGTTTAGGATCCGGATGGGAGGCGTGAAGAAAATCCCTCATCTCGTGAAAAGAGCTGGTAATGAGCACTGCCATAAAGTTATCTCCATATGAGAGGGAGTGACACACTCCGGCAGCGACTGCATAGATGTTCTTTAATACAGCAGCATACTCAACTCCGTAGATATCTGTTCCCGGAACAGTTCTTATATAATCGCAAGAGAAGATATCGCAGATAGATCTTGCAACCTCAATATGTTTACTTGAGAGAGTCAAATATGATAGTTTCTCCATAGCAACCTCCTCTGCGTGACAGGGACCGCTCACAACTCCAATTCTACTGAATGGAATTTCGAACTTCTGATTAAAATACTCTGCTATTGTAATGTTGTCTCCGGGAATTATCCCCTTTATTGCGCTTATTATAAACTTATCATCCAAAGAGAGATTGATGCTCTCTGCCTCTTTAAGGAAGTAGGCACTCGGCACGCAAAAGACCAAAACATCCGAGTCCGATATAATCTCGTTTATATCTGAACTCATCCGGATTCTTTTGGGGTCAAACTTTACAGCCGGTAAATAGTATGGGTTGTGCTGAGTTCTGTTTATTTGGTCAATCATCTCGTCATCACGAACATACCAGGAGATACTCTCCTGATTATTAAGGATAAGTTTTGCCAGAGCAGTTGCCCAGCTACCGCTGCCAATCATAGCATAGCGCAGATTATCACCATCAAAGAAATTATCCATCTAAATAAAACTTTTGGGTATGATTTATCTTACAAATATACCCAATTTGTAACATTATCTAAATAAAACTTTTACTTTTGCTCCTGCACACATTAACAGAAATCAGATGAAGATTGAGGATATTTTTAACAGAGCTTTGCAGGGTGAAGAGATATCTTTAGAGGAGGCAATTTATATATATGACAATAGCTCAGTACCTGATTTACTTTCCGTTGCAAACAGGATACGCTTTTTAAAAAACCCCGAAAGTAGAGTTAGCTGGCAGATAGACAGAAATGTAAACTATACAAACGTATGCATTTCCGGGTGCAAATTCTGCAACTTCCACTGCACCCTCTCCCAAAGAGGGCTCTCATATACCACCACTATCGAGGAGTACAGGCAAAAGATAGATG
>JAUYTH010000059.1 GCA_030695165.1 Bacteroidales bacterium | reverse complement strand
AGTGTAGGCAATAACTCTATAATTTCCTGTAGGCAGATTTGCAGGAAGGTTCAGATTTCCGCTGCCGCGGCCGTTTATCAGGGCAAATTTTGCTGTAAGCACCACAGAAGATTCATTGTGCAGTTCTATATAGGCGATACTACTTACAGGGGATAATCTCACACTGTTTGTAACATCTAAACAGTATCCGGAGACCCATAGATCTTCGCCTGCAATATAGGAAGACCTGTCTGTGGAGAGGTAGAGCCTCTCTGTCACTCTGGATTGAGAGTGAACAGGTGTGGCGTAGATAATCATCAGCAAAAGAGCTGCAGCTGAATATATATATTTTTCAATTTTCATCGGATGTTGTTGTTTGAATAATACTTAATTAATCTTGGTATCCGGAATCTATATGTGGTCTGTAGGCCAAAATACCGGTTTAATTTTGGTCCCGTAGAGCCTGCAATCTACGCAGCTCTTTTGTGCCCAAAAGCTCTCATTGGTATCTTCAAAGTAACTGACTACATCAAATCCTCCCAGATAGAGATCTTCAATAGGGATGGGATTATCCGGCCCTACAGCTTCTGTAAGGCAATTTCCCGGCTCAACATAGACACCAATATCCTTTCCATATGCAAAATTTCTTCTTTTACTTACCGTAGCAGCACTTATATAGCCCAGCACCTTCTCATTGGGATTTGTTAAGCAGCGAATATTACCAGCTATCTCGCTTGGCTGGGGAGAAAAAATTCCGCCAATATCATCGGAGTTTTTTCGGATGTTTTCCCAGTAGTCGTAAGCCTCTTTGGTAATAGCCATCTGCGTAAGCTCCATAGAGTATAGATAGCTTATTTTCCTGTCTTTAGATCCCATAGAGATTAGTTTTTTCTGGAAAACCCTGTCTTCATTAAGGTGAGTTGTGGTCGCAATAAGAATTGAAGAGGAGACCCCTTTTCCCCAGCAGTAGTAACGGTTCTTAGAAAGAGGTATATCAGATATCTTATTTGTCAGATGATTATACTCAGCTACAGAGTGGTACTGAGAGTGAAACTCCCAGTCTTCGGAAAAACTCCATTTGTAATATTTTGTTTTACCTAAAGGATCGTGTGTATTAACATAGAATGTAACACTCATCTTCTCAAAATCCGGAGTGTATCCTATTGAGTCAATTGCCGGGGTATTGAGTACCGGTACGAGAGCAGATTCATATCTTTTACCGCCCACAACAGCACAAAGTTTATATTTCAATGTCGGATCCAATCCGGCTGTTCTTACGTTATACTGAATTTTAACCCCTTTTTTAACCTCGGTACCTGTGTATCTGACCCCTTTCTCACTCTCCACCCATACAGATGCTTTTGAAATGTAGTTTATCTTATTCTCGTCGTTAAGTGCAAGAGACCTGCTGATGATCACCTTTGTTGTGTCATTCAGGATAATATTACCCTCTATCACCACCATATTGTCAATCAATGTAACTCCCTCCGGTTCAAAGGGGGTTATACAGCTGTTGATAACAAGGGAGGAGATAATTACTAGTGTTGTATATATGTTTTTCATCTCAGGCATCAGAATTTAATATTGTAGTTTACATAAGGAATCGGTGACCCGAAAATGGATAATTTGTATCCTTGAATTTTAGTACCCTGACTTGCATCGTAGTAGACAGAAAAGGCATTTTTTCGTCCCGTAAGGTTATAGACACCAAAGGTTATAGTGCTGTGTGTCCAAAGTGTAAGATTGTGGCTTGGCTCAATATTTATTGCAAAGTCCATCCTGTAGTAGTCCGGGATTCTGTATGCATTGCGGTCTGAGTAGTAGAGTCGATAACCGTCACCATAATAGTATTTGCTTATAGGTATAGTAACCGGCCGTCCTGTAGAGTAGTCCACATTAAGTGAGATACTTATTCTCTGGGTAAATTTATAGTTGGCTATAATTTTCATATCGTGAGGTTTATCATAAGAAGCAGAGTACCAGTCTCCCCCATTTATGTTGTAACTCTCCTTCACTCCACTCTCTCTGAGCTGTGTTCTGGAATAGGTGTAGGCAAACCAGCCGTTAAGTTTTCCCAGTGGCTTCTTGGCCAGAAACTCTATCCCGTATGCTCTTCCCTGTGTCTTTAAAACATCTCTCTCAATATGCTCATTCATATTAAGAATTGCACCGCTCTTGTAATCCAGATAGTCATACATCTCTTTGTAGTACCCTTCCAGTGAGAGCTCAACTCGTCTGCCAAGTGCATTTTTGTAAATCCCGAAAGCAGCCTGCCATCCTCTCTGAGGATCAATATTTGCATCGCTTAGTTTCCATATATCTGTAGGAGATACCGCAGATGTGTTGGATAACATATGAATATTCTGCCTCATACTGTTGAAGCCAACTTTTATAGAAAGATCATCGTTTACAGAGTATCTTGCAGATATTCGGAACTCAGGTCCGTGGAATGGTTTTACAACTCCCCCCCTACCCACATTAACAGTGTCGGTGATACTCTCTTCTGTTCTGTTTTCATCAGAATATTTGTAGTAGCTAAGAGGTCCAATCTGAGAGTAAAGAGAGTATCTCAATCCCAAGTCAACAGAGAATTTATCTGCAATACTCCAGTTGTCACTTGCATAAAATGCAAGCTCCAATGCATTTTCATTATTAAGACTCTTTGGTATGAGCAATGACTCTGCTCCAACAGGGGTAAGTGTACCTGGAGATAGGTTATAAAACAGAGTATTAACCCCGTAATTAAATGAATGTTTTTCATTTAAAAGCCAGTTGAAATTGGTCTTTAAAAACATCTGCCTTATGCTGAACTTCATATCGTAGGCATTTACCGGATTTCCCTTCTCCTCTGTTTTATAGTTATACTGGTCATATCCTGTACTTACCACGAGATTATGTTTGTCGCTTATTATATTTCTCCATTTAAGGGAGAAGTTCATATTCTGATATCTGTAACTGGTATCTGCACTGAACTTGAATCCGTCTCCGGAATAGTATCCATATAGATAAAGAGTGTTTTTGTTGTCTATCTTATGACTTACCCCTGCAGTAAAGTCGTGGAATGAAGCAGTTCCCTCTCTATATCCGCTTTCGGGAGGCAGCAGACCAAGAATCCAGTTTGAGTAAGTTGTCCTGATACCTGCAATAAAGTTTGTCTTATCCTCTTTTATTGGACCTTCCAGGTGAAATTTGCTTGTTAGAAGGCCTAAGCCTGCAGATCCGGTAATTTTTTTGCTGTTTCCGTTCCTGCTGTTAATCTCCAGAACAGATGAGATTCTCCCACCGTATTTTGCAGGAATTGTACTTTTGTAAAGTTCTATATCATTTACAACATCCGGATTAAAAGCAGAGAACAGACCAAAAAGGTGGTTCGGATTGTAAATGGTCCCCTCGTTAAAGAGAATTAAATTCTGATCTGTAGCTCCACCCCTCACATTGAATCCTCCGGCCGACTCCCCAACTGACTTAACCCCCGGGAGTGTAAGCACTATCTTCATAACATCTGCCTCCCCAAAAGCCGCAGGAACGTGTTTGATCCTGTCTATCCTTACTCTCTCAAGACCCATCTGAGTACTTCTCATTTTTTGAGTACTCTCGGCAGTGAGAACAATACCTTTAAGTGGGTAGACCTTATCCTTCATTACAATATCCATCTCTCCATCGCTGTAAACCTCCAGCATCAATCGACTGTCTTCAAGTCCATATCCCTTCATTACAAGGTCTATACTCCCTTTAGGTACCAATATTCTATAGAAGCCGAAGGCATCTGTTGTAACAACAGTGTGTGGCTTCTCTACCATAACTGAGACTCCTGAGAGCGGCTCTCCGGAATCTAAACTTCTAACATATCCCCTTAAAAGAGTACGACCCTCTCCGGTTAAAAGATTGGGATCTCCAATTTTATAAATTTTGTTCTCAGATTTTGCAGTGTTCTCTGCATATGTTATTGCTCTTATATGCTCCGGGATTGTGTCGTTTTGAGCAGATATGGAGAAGTAGTTTCGGGGAAGGTCAGCCAAAATGCCAACCCCTTTTAAGACAAAAAGTGAGTTACCTATCCTGGAGACAGAGTAGCCTTTTCCATAAAGTAACCCGGATATCTCTCTTATAAGATCTACGGATGAGCACTTAACAGTGAATTTCAGAGTATCATCCGGAGCATCCATTTTATAGAAAAACCCAAATCCGGTATGTTTTTCAACCTCTTTCCGAAGAGAGTCGATTCCAATTTTCTCTAGATTTATTAAGCTGGACTCTTGAGCTGGCAATTGTACAGTATTCAAAAGTACCAAAGCTATTATCGATAATATAATCTTCCTCATTTTTTTCTTGAGATACCTGATGTTTCTATAAATCTGATTATTTCTGTAAAGGAGTTCTCTTTCTCTTTGGTCACATCCAGGCTCTTCTCACGGATTAGCGGCCTTATCTCTTTTCTTCTTATACTGTATATGGTAAGAATATCTCCAAATCTCTTAATATTGTATGTATCTCCTTCTTTGATTAGATGGTAGCTATATAAAGGCGTAAACATTCTCTCCAGCTTACTGTTAGTTGCTGCACTTGCAAAGTGGTTTATCCGTTCGGCATAAATTTTTTTTGTTTTTTTAAATAGCCTTGCAGATTCATTACCATAGAGAAGCTCATAGAATCCCGGTGATAGGGTATCCTTTTCTCCCTTATTACCCTCTCTAAAGTGGTGAAATTTCCTTTGTGCTATTGAGAAATAGTCAACAAAATCTTTGTTAAGGACAACGTACCGTCCTGACTCTTTAATGAAGAGGTATAACTCGTCAAGATGGCTGTTCAGGTTGAGCATAACATCGGTATAGAGTTTGTCGTTAAACATAACCTCTCCCTGAAGGAACTCAACTCCGTATGCAAAGAAAGTTCCGGTATGTAAAAATCTGTATGCTAGAGGTGCCGATCCTCTGTAAAGGTTAGAAAATCCGTCTGCACTATCTGCAAATGCTTTGTATTCAACACTTTTCTGTGCTGAAGCAGTTAATGCTAAGAGTACTAGCAACGGAACAAGAAGAGCTCTTTTTCTCATATATAAGGTTTTTTTGTAAATAACGGATTTATAAGTATCTGCGATGTCAAAATTTAAAAAAGTGGCGTAAATATAGTAAAGTTTATTGTTAGTTTCCTTACTCTTGTTTTTATCTGTCATTTATAACTATTTTTACACTATCCAAAGTAGGATAGTTACTTAATAAATGCTGATTTTTCACATCTATATTAGACTAAATAATTTATAAAAGGTTTGCTTGCAATAAGAGTTTTATTATGAAATCTGAGCACATATTTACAGAAAATTCAAAGGGAGATGTTGGAGCGAATGTCAATGAAAGTGTTAGAGCGAATGTCAATGAAAATGTTAGGGCGAATGTCAATGGGAATGTTAGGGCAAATACCGATGAAAATATTGAGGAGAAAGTAAAGGAGAGTATTGAGCAGAGCTCTGAATATAAATCCGGAATTGATCCCGACGGATTGTTTAAGATAGAGAAGGTTCTTGATCTACTTAAAGATTTAAGAATTTTTTATCAGATATGGTTTCATCCACCCCTGCCAACGATAGATGTGGCAATGGAATATTGGAAAGGCCTTCCCGGTACTCACTGTAAAAATCTCTTTTTTCGTAATCATAAGGGGAATCGTCACTATCTTGTTATTTATGAGTGCTATCATATTCTGGACATTCATAGCCTGGAGAGGAGTCTTAAAGAGGGTAAGTTATCTTTTGCATCCGACTCCAGAATGCAAAAATATCTCGGAGTATCTCCGGGCTCTGTCTCTCCTTTTGGTTTGATTAACGATCGTGAGAGACACACAAGGCTATTTATAGATGAGACTTTAAGAGAGGCCGGTCAGATAAGCTTTCATCCGAATGACAACAGGGCAACTGTTGTTATTAAAGGTGAGGATTTTTTTCGATTCCTCGACTATTGCGGTAATGAGTACCAATTTCTAAGCTTTGGCTTTGGGGCGATACCAGTGAAAAGCAAGTAATTACAAAAAATTCCCAAGGATGTGGTCTGCTCAGAAACAATACCGAGAGAATAAAAAAATTACCGAAAGTATAAAAATTACTATATATGTTTTAAAACCGAGTTAACAAAATATGATTTTTATATAAATTTAACACAAATCTCTTGACTCGTACCTAAGGGCAGGGAGTATATTTGCACCCGTAAACATTGCGCAAGTTTATGACCAAAACAAAAATCAAGTTAAAAATCGGCGAATTTTCAAAGCTAAACATGGTGACGGTTAAAACACTTCGCCACTATGAAGAGATTGGTCTGATTGCCCCGGACGAGATAGATAAGTGGACCGGCTACAGGTACTACACAGTTGATCAACTAAGCAAAATGAATCTTATAATTTATCTGAAAGGGATTGGGTTTTCTCTGGAGGAGATAAAGGAGATTTTTGAAGATGGCAGGGAGATGCCATCGGTTGATGAGATTAAGCAGAAGCTGAAAGAGTGCAACGACAAACTTATGATTCTCAAAAGAAGGGCAGACGAACTCTCAAAGCTTGAAGATAAGCTACAAAAAAGAGAGATTATGGAGCAAATTTTCATCAAATCATTACCTGCCGTAACAGCAGCCAGCCACAGAAGAGTCATTGGTGGCTACCAAGAACTGTTTAACCTGTGTCCCAATATTATTGGTCCGGAGATGGCCAGGCTTGGATGCGAGTGTGCAAGCCCTGAATACTGTTTTACAGTAGATCACAACGAAGAGTACTGCAGGACCAACATTGACATTGAATATTTTGAAGCTGTTGCCCAACGGAAAGAGGACTCCCAAATGATAACATTCAAAGATATTTCTGCCGTCAAAACAGCAGTGTGCATTAATCACTTTGGCGTTTATGAAGCTCTCCCTGAATCATTCGCCATACTTTATCGGCATATCGAAAAAAACGGATTCAGGATTACTGAAAAACCTCGTTTTTGCTACATCGACGGTATCTGGAACAAGGAGCAAGAGAGTGAGTGGCTTACCGAAATACAAGTCCCAGTTGAATAGTGTAAAAATCACATTTAAGTAGTAATTATTACGGAACCTGTTAAGTAAACCTGCAGAATCAATAATATTACTATTTTATCAATTTTGTGCGCTCAAAAAATAATGGCGGCCAAAAGTTGTCAGCACAAGATCTATTTGCTGCTCTGTTATGTTGCGGGCCTGCGCATACCTGTGCACATCGGGCAAGTCCATCCTCATCCGCTCGCAAGCTCACTACTGCCG
>JAUYTH010000058.1 GCA_030695165.1 Bacteroidales bacterium | reverse complement strand
CAAAAGAGTATGTTTCTGAAATTTCTCTAATTAACAAAAACGAGAGAGATATCTCTTTCAATGACACAAATTTCCCCGTATCTCTTCACCTGGTTTTGATAGAGAAAGAAAAAAAATACTCTACCCAAGCTTTTTTTGTGAAAGATATATCCGGAATAATGAGCAGAGAAACAATTAATTGCACAATTAAATTCTCTATCCCGGAAGATATTCCTCCAGGGTCGTACCATATGTTGTTCTCGCTAAAAACAGAACCTTTCAGAGAGGGTTTTAATAGTAAGAGCGAGAGAGTCGTAATTGATTAAAAAAGGGTTAAGACTAAATACAACTCAGATGTGTTTTTATTTTAGGCAGTCAAAGGAGGCTCTTGCGGTTGCTAACCGCTTTAAAGTTAAATTAAAAGAGGGTGAAACCCTCACAAGTAACCAAATAATAAACGGATTTTCTCATCCGAAATGTGCTGTAATTATTGACAGAGAGCCAAATGAGATCAATAATTATAGCTGGGGTTTAATACCTGCAGGGTCCGATGAATCAATACAGAGATACACCCTGAATGCAAGAATTGAGACTCTTGAGCAGAGGCGCTCTTATAAAAGTGTTATCAATAACAGATGTTTGATAATTGCAGATGGATTCTATGAGTGGAAAGAGAGGGTTTCTAACGGTAAAAAACAGAAAGAGAGATACCTGATAACTATGGAAGATAACTCTCTCTTCGCATTTGCAGGATTATACTCAAGCTGGACAATAGATAACGGGAGTATCTCTAAAAATAGTTTCACAATATTGACTACTCAGGCAAACGATGTTGTCGCAGCAATCCATTCGAAAAACAGAATGCCTGTTATACTTGGCAGAGATGATGAGATACGATGGTTGGAGGGAATGCACTATAAAATGGTTAGATATCCATACAGTGTTCATCTTAAAGCAATGCAATCAACCGTAGATGATACAAAAAGAGAGGGTATTATTTACCCTCTCTTTTAAACAACTTAATACTATTTAATGATTTAACCATCTATTCGATATCAATCATTCTTATAGGTTTAGGCTTTGCCTCTTCTCTTTTTGGAACAGTAACTTTTAGTATACCATTTTCATATTTTGCAACAATTTTATCACTGTTAACAGTTGCAGGCAAAGAAAACGAACGGCAAAAAGATTGATAGCTGAACTCTTTTTTTGTATAACGGCTTTCGTCCGAACTCTCTCTCTCTAAACTTTTTTCCGAAGAGATAGATAGTATACCTTGGTTCACCTCAATTTTAAATTCACTCTTCTCCATTCCGGGAGCAGCCATCTCTACTTCAAAACTTTCATCTGTCTCTTTTATATTTACAGATGGCAATGTTGTGTTGGTCATTGAAAAATTTCTTAAAGACCAGTCATTCCAGTCGTGTGTTAAAAAATCATTAAAAAGATTTGTCCAGACTGGAAGATTCTCGCTTCTCTTAATTAGTGTCATATTAACCTCCATTTTTAAAGTTTAAACAATAATTATCCCTCTGAAATTCCATTTCAACAGGACTTCTATTGACTATTTTCAAAATGGATACCAAACCATAACAGATGTATAAATTATGACAATTTGTCAGAATACCTATCGCTTCTCTCCGCGTTTAAGTAATACTATTGTTACCTCCTGAATTGTAATAAGACAGCCTTTTTCTGACTCCTCAATATAGGGCTTAATATGTTCAATAAACCCTGCAATCTTATCTTTAGACTCTATAAATTCTATTATAATTGGGATTTTATCGTTTATCTCAAGAAGTTTCTGGCTATGAACCCTGCTACTTGAACCAAAACCCATTATGCCCCTGAGAACAGTTGCTCCTGTGAGTCCGTACTCTTTTGCTGCATATACAATAACCTCATACAGAGATGAATTTTTGTACTTATCTGTAGAGCTGATATAGATCTTTAGCGACCTTACTGTTTCTGCTGTTTCCATCTTAAAGATGTTTAATCATAATAGCTTCGTTAATAAGTTTCCGATATAAAGAGCAATAAGTCCTACAAACAGACTTAAACCGGCGTAAAGGGCAGATTGCAGGAAGTTGCCATCTTTTAAAAGAGATGCATTTTCATAGACAAATGTAGAAAAGGTCGTAAATCCTCCGCAAAAACCGACTGTAAGGAAAAGTCTCATCTCATTTGAGAGTAGTTCTCCCCTCTCCATAAAACCATATATTACTCCAAGTAAAAGACTACCCAGTATATTTACAATTAGAGTTCCCATTGGAAAAGAGAAGGGGAATAGTTGCTGTATATATCTTGATGTTAAGAATCTTGCAACACTTCCAAGGAAACCTCCTGCGCCTATTATTAATATTATTCTGAGCATTTTTTTATTTCTATTCTAGTTAATCTTTTTTTAGGTTTTGCTCTATTATTATCTAATTATCTAGTTATAATTTCATTAATCCATTCCAAAATACTCTTTAAAACAGAAGGATTCATTGTCTCTTCGATTGTTGAATACTCTTTAGGGTGTCCTGTAGGTGCAGTTTGAAAAAGGTGATTTAAACTCTCATACTCAATAGTTGTAACATTATTGTTACTATGTGTAACAACTGCGTTATTTGGTCTTTTTTCACCTGTAAGAGCCATATAAATGATATCAAGATTTGTTTTTGAGATGACCTGAAGGTCTTTATTGCCGTTTATAGCAAGAACAGGACACTTTACTTTTTTTAGTGCATCAAGCGGGTCATAATTAAGATAAAAAATCATCCAGGGTGTAAGCAATGATGCCAATTGTTGATTTATTGCACTCTGGGGAATCTCTCCATTACTCTCTTTTACCAAAGTTTCAGAGATAATCTTTCGGAGGGATGTCATATCGTCTTTATGCGCCTCTATCAGGTCAAATATTTTGTTGTTTAAACTTTGATAAGCTTCGATATCCTCTTGTGATGAACCTGAGGCCTGAGCGATAGCTGCCTGCTGAGAAATGATAATATCTCTTCCTTTCATACCGGGAGCAGCCATAAGTATGATAAACGAAATGTCATCATATTCAGAAGCTACTATTGGAGCGATAATTCCCCCTTCACTATGCCCTATAATGCCAATTTTCCCAATATCTTCTCTGTCGCGGAGAAACTTATATACCCATCTTACATCCTCTGCAAAATCCATAGTATTTGCCGTCGCAAATTTTCCACCGGAAGCTCCTACTCCTCTATCGTCGTACCTCAAAACTGCAATACCGTTTCTGGTCAGGAAGTCCGAAAGCACAAGAAATGGTTTGTGACCCATAATCTCCTCATTACGGTTTTGAGGTCCGCTCCCACTAATTAGAATAACAGCATTGTGTACTATTCCCTTTAGCGGAAGAGAAAGGGTTCCTGAAAGTACAATGCTGTCTCTTTTATTTGGAATGAAAAGCTCTTCCGAGATATAGGGAAATGGCTCCTGTGGCTCCTGTGGTCTGGCTGCTCCTTCTGGAACTCTTTTAGAAAGGTTAAGCTGAATAGTTTGACCAGCTTGACGGAAAGTTCCTATTATTTTATCACCCATATAAACACCGTTATACTCCATCATAATTGAAGAGTGTTTAATTTTTAGAATTGAGTTAGAGAAGGTGACAGACTCCATCGGAATACCGGTTGCACCCTGATCCGGACTGTCCATTGTTCCAATATAGAGTGAATCACTCCTCTTAATATCAAAAACTACTCTTAACTCTGTGTTTTGAATTTTTAGCTTACCATACCATTTACCCTCAACAGACTGAGCAGATGTCGCAGGTGTTAAAATGAGGCTGGCAAATAAAAAAATGAAGAAGAGTCTTATATTTCTCATAACAAAAATATTAGTGATGACAAATATAGGAAAATGGTTTAATAAAACTAAAGTATAGAGAACTGTGCCTGTGCCCCGAATGAGAGGTACTTTAGATCTTGAACAAAGAGTTGAAGATAGAGGTATTTGAAAATTAAAATATTGCCCCCAAGATTAAAGTTTCTTGTATCGTATTCGGCAATAAGGTTTAGCTCTTTGTAGAAATTTGGAGAGAAAGAGATGCCTCCGGAAAGTGGGAAGTTAATGGTCTGTTTGGTACTTGATAATATATTGTATGCTGCGTGAACCCCTATTCTATTTCCTGCAATATCAATATGCTTACTTAAAGCCAGGTAATGAGTGCCAAAAAATTTATTGCCTATAGCGGGGTCAAAAAGATTTGATGTAGCAGATGTAAGTACATCATTTGACCCTATTACAACAGATGGCCAATATTTTCCCTCTTTTAAAATTCTAAATTTAAGACATACAGCCCTATCTACGTTGGTGAATTTTCCCTCGTCATAGTAATCAAGTGCGGTATTTGTTATTGCAACCTCAAGAAAGGGCAGGAATGTAATATTTAGAAAGAAATTGAAGGTGTTATAATCCAAGGTCTTGTTATCTAAATCCCAGGTGTCAGGGGTCATATTTGTGTTGAGAAAGTTTCCCCCAATCTTAACTGTTCCATCTTTTGACATTACGGCAGAGGGGCTATTAAGCAGACCGCTTATCCCCATAGAACTCTGTGGATACAAATAAACAGAGGAGGCAACGAGCAACAGTGTTGCACATAGCCTCCTCATATTTAAAACAATTAACCTCATAACAGGTTAATGAGTAGAATTAATTAGTTCCACCACCGCCGCCGCCGTGTGTACCATGTGTATAGTGCATATCCTCGTGTGTGAGGGCTACTGCTCTGGCAGATTTTACTATAATATCTACTAATATGGTTACGCCAGCAGGTGTGGTTACGCTAAATACGTATTTATCACTGTCAATCGCCTGTACACCTGTTGTAACCAATTTGTTATCAGGCATAATAACTCTGCTAACACCTATGTTCTCATTAACAGTTACAAGATCTGTAATTGCACTATTGTTCCCATAATATGGTTTTATAGCATCTTCAATCCAAGTCTTAAGAGCTGTTGCATCTGCACCTGTAATCCCTTTTGCTGTTAATGCAGTAGTAATGGCAGGATCAAACTTGTAACCGTTTTTACGCTGGACTTGTATAGAGGTGATTGTAACCGGTAGCAACGATCTGTTCTCTATGCTGTTATTTACAACAGTTACATTCTCCAGAGTTGCACCCAAATATGTTTTTAGAATGTCTGTAGCCAGTTTGTAAACAGAGAAGTGGTTGATTGTAGTACCATATTTATTGGTGGAAGTGTTGTAGGTAACAGGTTGTGTCTTAATCTCCCACTGTCCGAGTGTTTCGTTGTAGAATTCAAGTCGTATATTTGTGAAGCGATATCCTGTAAGAGGGTTATTCACTACAAGAGGGAGTGGATTGCTGAATTGTAAGCCGGATGGCTCGAAACGGAATACAGCAACACCAGGATTATTTACTGTTCCAGAAACTATATCCGGTGCTTTAACGGCAGTAATGTTTATTGAGCCTGTAACAGCTACCCCGTTTTTATCGGTGACAGTTGTGCCGGCAGGGATGGTAAGTGTGGCTGGAGTAGTTCCGGTGATATTAATTGTTCCTCCGCTTGCAGGGGTTATAGGAGTCACCCCCGGCACAAAAGGTACCATAGTAACACTTATGTTGTAAGTTAGTGTACTGTTAAGAGGTGCTGCCTGAAACTCTATACTATAATTTGCATTAAAAAAATCCGCCTTGGTAAAGGCAAGAGTATATTTACCTGCAGTTGTAAGATCTTTGAACTCAAAGCTTCCGGTTGCATTTGTTGTTTGGCTTAAGATGCCCATTGACACAAGAACACCGGCAAGTGGGGCGTTTGTTTGCTGACTAAGAACTTGTCCCTTGATTGTGTACTTTGCCGGTTGTGGCTCGGGAATTGGAACAGGTTTCTTCTCGCAAGACGTAAGACCTGCGAATGAAACAATCAGTAATGCGTAAAGCATTGTTCTGATTAACATAGTTGTTTTTTTTCTTGCATTCATGATATTAAGTTTGTAGTTGTAATTTTCTATTTATTAGTTATTGATTAAAATTCTGTTAAAAAAGTTAAAGCTACTGCTCTCATCGGGAGATGTAAAGTACATTCTGCCCCTTTGAGGGTATGGTCTTGCTATATATTCAATAGAGAAATGATCTGCAGTTGTTACTCTTACTCTTTTACTACGATTGTGCTTATAAGGCGGAAGAGAAATTGAAAAAAAGAAACCTCCGTTTATGAGATAATCTTCAAATTGAAGTGATTGGACGTAAAAACCAATCGCTGCATTTTTGAAGTATCTAATAATCTCAC
>JAUYTH010000218.1 GCA_030695165.1 Bacteroidales bacterium | reverse complement strand
TATTTTGCCTGAAGTATATAGAGAGCAGGCATTGTAAAGATAGCCCCTGCAACAATAGCTCCCGAACTGGCCCCTATTGACTGGATAATAACATTCTCTCCAAGAGCATTTTTCCTCTTTAAAGCACCTGATAGGCCAACTGCAATAATGGCGATTGGAATAGCTGCTTCAAATACCTGACCCACTTTCAGACCCAGATAGGCAGCTGCTGCCGAAAAAATAACCGTCATAATTACACCCATAAAAACCGACCAAGGTGTTACCTCGGGATAGCTCTTTCCCGCAGACATAAGTGGTTTATACTCTTCACCCTCTTTTAATTCGCGATAAGCGTTTTCCGGGAGCCCTTTTGGCTTACTGTTACTATGTTCCATATCTTTTTTTAAGTTTAGTCTCCAAAGGTAATGATTTTATAAATATTTCTTTTACCTTTGCCGCGATAATGAAACATAACAGCGCACATATCAATTCTAACTTTAATCATAGACACGTCCGACGATGTGCCTAGGAAGGGCAGCTGTATAAAATCCGGCCTTGTGCCGTAAAATCTACGCAGGTATAGTCTCCTGCATATTATTTACATATTTACATTTTAAACTGTTTAATTCTACGATGAATATAAACATTTATGTGGCTGATTCAAGCCACGTTATATACGCAGATGCTATCTGCGAGTTGGTATATATATCTGCTTTGGAGCGCGGAACCGGAATAGCAAAGAGGAGTCCGGAGTATATCGCCCAAAAAATTGTATCATCAAAAGCTGTAATTGCACTGGACGGTAAAGAGCTTGCGGGATTTGCATATATTGAAACCTGGAGTCACAGTAAATTTGTGGCAAACTCAGGTCTTATTATTGCCCATAAATACAGAAATCAAGGGTTGGCTAAAAAGGTGAAAACCAAGATATTTGAACTCTCAAAAAAGCTCTACCCCAATGCGAAAATCTTTAGTATTACTACAGGGCTTGCTATAATGAAACTCAATACCCAGCTGGGTTTTAAACCGGTAACTTTCTCTGAGCTTACAGACGATCAAGAGTTTTGGAAAGGGTGTCAGGGGTGCAGAAACTTTGATGTTCTTCAGAGAAATGACTATAAGATGTGCCTCTGTACAGGGCTTCTCTACGACCCCGCCGAAGTGCCTAAGTCAAAATTAGCACCGGCTTTGGTGTCTGTAGGTAAAACGCTTATAATTAATCCATTGGTTAAGATTAATTCAATTATTTCGTTTAAAAAATAGTGAAATGAAGGAGAAGGTCGTATTAGCATTCAGCGGAGGTCTGGATACATCATTTTGTGTTCCCTATCTTAAAGAGGAGAAGGGGTTGGAGGTGCATACAGTAATGGTTAACACAGGGGGGTTCTCTCCCGAGGAGGAGCTTCGAATAGAGCTGAGAGCTCTTGAGCTTGGAGCAGCCTCTCACGTAAATATAAATGTAGTTGAGGAGTATTACCAAAAAGGTATAAAGTATCTATTATTCGGAAACATTTTAAAGAATTCAACATATCCACTCTCTGTCAGTTCCGAGAGAATTTTTCAGGCGATGGCTGTACTGGATCACGTTAAGAAACTTGATGCTGCTTATGTTGCCCACGGCAGCACCGGAGCGGGAAACGATCAGGTGAGATTTGACCTGGTTTTTGAGGTTATGGCCCCTGCTGTTAAAGTTCTGGCACCAATAAGAGAGCTCTCATTAACAAGAATGGAGGAGATAAACTATCTGCAGAGCAAAGGGTTCAGCTTCTCGTGGGAAAAGGCGAAATACTCTATAAACCAAGGCTTATGGGGCACAAGTGTCGGAGGTGTAGAGACACTCTCCTCTAGTGGAGTACTTCCGGAAGATGCCTACCCATCTCAGATATCTCTTACAGAACCTGTGAGAATTAAGATTGGCTTTGAAAAGGGAGAGCCGGTTACCCTTAATGGAAAGAGAGATACTCCGGTGGAGATAATCAGATCGATAAACGAACTGGGCGGAAAATATGGAGTAGGCAGAGATATGCACGTTGGAGATACCATTATCGGAATAAAGGGGAGGGTTGGATTTGAGGCTCCTGCTCCGCTTATTTTAGTAAAAGGGCACCACCTGCTTGAGAAACACACATTAACAAAAGGTCAGTTATACTGGAAAGAGCAACTCGCAGGTTGGTATGGCCAGCTGATGCACGAGGCTCAGTATCTGGACCCTTTAATGAGAAACATTGAGGTGTTTATGGATGATACCCAAAAATATGTAACAGGAGTTGTTGAGGCAGAGTTGCGCCCTTACCATTTTGCAATTTTAGGTTGTGAAACCCCATACGACCTTATGAGCAGTAAGTTCGGAGAGTACGGAGAGGCGAATAAATCCTTCACCGGGCAGGATGTTATAGGGTTCACCAAAGTTCTTGCAAACCCTTTGAAAATTTATTATTCAGTACATAAAGATGATTAAAGTTGCAATTGCCGGAGGTACCGGATATACAGCCGGTGAGCTCCTGAGAATACTACTAAACCACCCGATGGTTGAAATTTCGGCTGTTTTAAGCAGCACTCTTGCCGGGGAGATGGTCTCGTCAGTTCATAAAGACCTCACGGGAGATACCAATCTGCGTTTCACTTCGGACCTTAGCTCACCACAGGGGCGTAAGGAGATCGATCTTGTTTTTCTCACACTGGGTCACGGACTCTCAAAGAAATATCTGGATGAGCTAAACCTGCCCAACAGCTGCAAAATTATAGATTTGGGAAACGATTTTCGAGTAGATTCTCAATATAAAGGTGAAGATTTTGTCTACGGGCTTTGTGAACTCAACAGAGAGGAGATAGTGAAGGCAAAATACATTGCAAACCCCGGATGTTTTGCAACATCCATTCTTTTGGCTCTTCTACCGCTGGCTGTCAATGCAAAATTGAATGATGACATTCATATACACGCTATTACAGGGTCTACAGGGGCAGGAAAAAGTCTCTCCGAGAGCACTCACTTTAGCTACAGAGATTCCAACATCTCTGTTTACAAACCATTTACCCATCAACACCTTGGAGAGATTAAGAGAGTTTTGAGTACCCTCACCACCCAGGATTTGCCGTCTGCCTCCAAAGTGCTTCCCGGTGATTCCAAAGAGATTCCCACTATAAATTTTGTTCCTGTAAGGGGTGATTTTACCAGAGGCATCTTTGCAAGCATCTACACAAAGATCTCCGGAGATTTAACTTTAGAGGAGATATACTCGCTCTATAACAACTTCTACTCCGCTTCCCCTTTTGTGAAAATCTCTCGCGAACCCATATCTATGAAAGAGGTTGTTAATACAAACAAATCCCTTATGCATATAGAGAGTCACAATGGTTACTGGCATATAACATCTGTAATTGATAACCTGCTTAAAGGGGCATCCGGCCAGGCAGTCCAAAATATGAATCTTATGTTCTCCATTGAAGAGAGCTGTGCTCTTAAACTAAAGTGTAGCGCCTTTTAATTGATATTGATATGAATACATTTGATGTATATAAATTGTGGCCAATTGAGCCGGTTAGGGCAAAAGGTTGTCGGGTCTGGGACAAGGATGGGGTAGAGTATCTGGACTTCTACGGAGGTCACGCAGTTATCTCTGTGGGGCATTCAAACCCTAAATATAATGGGAAGCTTATAAATCAACTGGAGAAGTTATCTTTCTACTCCAACTCGGTCTTAAATTCACTTCAACAGGAGCTGGCCCAAAGATTAGGCAGGGTTAGCGGGTACGAAGATTACTCACTTTTTCTCTCAAATTCGGGCGCTGAAGCAAACGAGAATGCGCTTAAACTCGCTTCCTTTCACACAGGTAAGTCCAAGGTTCTGGCATTCAGAGGAGCGTTTCACGGACGAACCTCCGGTGCTGTTGCTGTCACCGATATCCCTAAGATTATGAGCCCTTTTAACTCATTTCATAAAGTTGAATTTCTTCAACTTAACGATATTGAGGGTGTAAAGAGAGAGCTCTCTACCGGGGAGTATGCAGCTGTGATTGTTGAGGGAATTCAGGGCGTGGCAGGAATCTATGCTCCCGAGATTTCATTCCTTAAAATGCTTTCACAGGAGACCAAGAGGGAGGGTGTTGTACTAATTTTGGACGAGGTGCAGAGCGGATATGGAAGGACAGGGAAGTTTTTTGCACACCAGCACTCCGGGATTAAGGCAGATATAATAACAACAGCAAAAGGGATGGGTAATGGATTCCCAATAGGAGGGACCATCATATCCCCAATGTTTGAAGCTGTTCAGGGAATGATGGGCACAACTTTCGGAGGGAATCATCTTGCCTGCGCTGCAGCGATTGCCGTTCTTGAGATAATAGAAAATGAGGGTCTTGTAGAGTCTTCTGCACTCAAAGGGGCCTATTTAAAACGTGGTTTGAAGAGAGTATTGGATAACCATCCCGACGGAGTTATATCGGAGATTAGGGGTGAGGGGCTTATGATTGGAGTTGAAATGAGTGCAAATTATATAGCTGTTAGAGATAATCTGCTATTTGACCAGAGAGTCTTCACAGGTGGTGCAAAGAGCAACATAATTCGCTTACTGCCTCCCCTGACCGTAACAATGGAGGAGCTTGACCTCTTTTTATTCAGATTTGAAAAGGCCATTAATAAAATCAAAGAGTCACATTAATTATGAAAAAGTTTACCTGTGTTAACGATATTGGGCCTCTTGACAGGGCTCTTGAGCTTGCAAAAGAGGTTAAAACAAACCCATTTGCAGACTCTGCCCTTGGAAAAGACAAGACGTTATTGATGATTTTTTTTAACTCCAGTTTAAGAACCAGGCTTAGTACTCAAAAGGCCGCTATGAACCTGGGAATGAATGTTATTGTCCTGGATATTAACCAGGGAGCCTGGAAGCTTGAGACAGAGAGAGGTGTAATAATGGATGGCGATAAACCGGAGCATATTCTGGAGGCAATTCCTGTAATGGGCTCATATTGTGACATTATTGGAGTGAGAGCTTTTGCAGGGCTTCAGAACAAAACAGAAGATTATAATGAGATTGTAATCAACCAGTTCATAGAGTACTCCGGCAGACCTGTATTTAGTATGGAGGCTGCAACCAGACACCCTCTCCAGAGCTTTGCAGATCTTATTACAATAGAGGAGTATAAAACAAAAAAAAGACCAAAGGTTGTTCTAACCTGGGCACCTCACCCCAAAGCCCTTCCGCAGGCTGTTGCCAACTCCTTTGCAGAGTGGATGAACAGGAGTGACTATGAGTTTGTAATTACCCACCCACAAGGGTATGAGCTCTCTGCAGATTTTGTAGGTAATGCTAAAGTAGAGTATGACAATCTTAAAGCATTTGAGGGTGCAGATTTCATATATGCCAAAAACTGGTCTTCATTTATTGACGCTACTTATGGTCAGATATTGAATATCGACAGAAGTTGGATGGTAGATTCTGCTAAGATGCAACTCACCAATAATGCTAAATTTATGCACTGTTTGCCTGTCAGGAGAAATATGATTGTAAGTGACGATGTGATAGAGGGGGCTGGATCAATTGTCGTTCCGCAAGCTGCAAACAGAGTGGTATCTGCACAGGTTGTAATAAGAGAGATGCTAAAAGCATTGTAGAATTATAGATATCATCAATTTTAATAATAATTAAATTGCTTGAAATGAAAATATTAACTGTAATTAAAATTGGAGGGAACATTATTGACCGGCCGGATGAGCTGGATATTTTCCTGGAAAAATTCGAAAAGATTGATGGTCCCAAGATTTTAGTGCACGGTGGAGGAGTTTTGGCAAGTGAGATGGCAGACAAATTGGGCATCAAAACCAAGATGCATCAGGGTAGAAGAATTACAGATCTGGAGACGTTA
>JAUYTH010000211.1 GCA_030695165.1 Bacteroidales bacterium | reverse complement strand
TGCATAAGGTCTCATCATCTCAATCAAAGCACCTATCCCTTTGGATTTTACTCCATCGTCATTAGTTATTAGAACTCTTCTCATCTGCTGATAGCTGTTGGGGTAATTTAATTTACGAAGGTAGCAAAATTTGGCCGGATTTTTGTTTATAAAATGGCAAATTAATGGTGCATTTTTTTAAATTTTATTAACTTTGCGCCTCCTTATTTAGGTTAACCTTTTTGTTGGAATTCAAATTAAAATATATTCGGTATGAGTAAAATTAAAATTGGTATCAATGGTTTCGGCCGTATTGGCCGCCTGGTGTTCCGCGCAGCACAAATGAGAGACGACATTCAGGTCGTTGCAGTTAATGACCTGATTGATGTGGATTATATGGCATATATGTTAAAATATGATACAGTTCACGGACGTTTCAACGGTTCTGTTGAGGTTAAGGATGGTATGCTGGTGGTAAACGGTTTCCCGGTGAGGGTAACATCTGAGAAAAATCCGGCGGACCTCAAATGGGGAGATGTAGGAGCGGAGTATGTAGTTGAGTCTACAGGTCTTTTCTTGACCAAAGAGAAGTGCCAGCCTCACATTGATGCAGGTGCAAAAAGGGTTATTATGTCTGCCCCGTCTAAAGATGATACACCAATGTTTGTATACGGAGTTAACCATAAAAAATATGCAGGCGAGCCATTTGTTTCAAATGCATCCTGTACCACAAACTGTCTTGCTCCAATTGTTAAAGTTCTCAACGAGAACTTCGGTATAATTGAGGGTCTTATGACAACTGTTCACGCAACTACAAACACACAAAAAACTGTTGATGCTCCATCTTCAAAAGATTGGAGAGGCGGTCGTGCAGCAGCAGCAAACATCATTCCTTCCTCTACAGGTGCGGCAAAAGCTGTTGGTAAAGTTCTTCCGGAACTTAACGGTAAGCTCACCGGTATGTCTTTCAGGGTTCCTACCATTAATGTATCTGTGGTTGACCTTACCTGCCGTATAGAGAAGGCAGCCTCATATGCAGATATCAAAGCTGCAATGAAAAATGCTTCAGAGGGTGAGTTAAAAGGTATTCTCGGATATACCGAAGAGGCTGTTGTTTCAAGTGACTTCATTACCGACCCGCGTACATCAATATTTGATGCAGAGGCGGGTATTATGCTCAACCCTAACTTTGTTAAGGTTGTTGCTTGGTATGATAATGAGTGGGGTTACTCTTGTAAAGTTCTCGATATGCTTGGCCATATGGCTACTGTTAAGTAAGGCTATTTTAATTTTAATGGGGGGTGTCAAAATCTTAGATTTTTGACACCCTCTTAATTTTATATATATATTTGCACTCTAAACTTTATCTGGTTATGGGAATCCGAAAAAAAATTTCTTTGGGATTTGTTGTCATAGGTTTCATACTACTGTTTTCAAGTGTAATAGCGGTATTTGAATTTAACAGAATGAGAAATTCTGTTACCGTTTTGATGAAATCTAACATCAACAGTATCAATACCTCAAGGATGCTTATGGAGCTTACAGATGAGTACAACTTCATTCTAATGAGCAGGGTTATTGTAGATTCAACATTCGGCGCTGCAGATGTTTTATATGACGACAGGTTTGATAATTATATATATAACATAAAGAGCAACTTCTCATCTCAAACCGAAATTGAAACAGCAGACTCACTTGCGCTCGCTTACTCTCAGTATCTCTCTGTTATCAGCAAAGCCAGGAACATTATGGCAGAGGATATTAACACACGAAAAGAGTGGTATAAGAACGAACTGGAACCCGTATACAACAAATTAAGAAAATATAAAAAAGAGCTGGGAATCCTTACTCAAAGTGCTCTTTCTCAAAATACAAACGAACTTCAGGAGGGATACTACCGAAGCATAATGCCCGGAATTATTGCAGTGAGTGCCGGTATTGTCCTGGTCCTGCTTTTCAACTACTTTATAAACCTCTATTTCATTTCGCCTATTTTATTAATATCTAAAGGTATAAAGAACTACAAAGAGTTTCGTAAAAGTTACAATGTACATTTTGATAACGATGACGAAATTCAGGATATCAACTGTGAGGTAAGAAGTATTATCGATGAGAATAAGAAGTTAAAAAGCAATACTTTATGAATCTGAAGGTAGTCACCCGTAATGTGGGAATTGCACTGTTGCTCAATGCACTTTTTATGTACATCTCTGCAATTGTTTCTGCAATCTACGATTTTGACGCCTCTTTCTCTCCCCTTCTTCTTAGTGCAATAATCACAACTGTGGCAGGAGGTTTTCCTCTCATATTTGTCCGCAAATTTTACTCAATAAATATCAAAGAGGGTTTTACTATTGTAGTCCTTTCTTGGGTACTCTCCTGCCTTTTTGGTATGCTCCCATATGTTTTATATGGAGGAGAGTTTACAATTATCAACTCCTGGTTTGAAAGTGTATCTGGATATACAACTACCGGATCTACAATATTGAATGACATAGAAAGTATTCCAAAAGGACTTCTTTTTTGGAGATCGTCTACACACTGGTTGGGGGGAATAGGAGTTGTTCTCTTTATGCTTTTAGTCCTTCCAGCGGTTAGTTCATTCCGTATGAGGCTCTCAAAAATGGAAATTTCCTCTTTGTCGAAAGATAATTTTAAATTTAAGGCATATCAGACAATCAGGGTTATTTCAATTGTTTATCTTGGGCTTACATTATTAGAGACATTAATGTTGATGTTGGCTGGAATGAGTTTTTTTGATGCAATAAACCACTCTTTTGCAACTATTGCAACAGGAGGGTTCAGCACCAAAAATCTTTCCATCAAAAGCTTTGACTCAGTCTGGATTGAGATTATCATAATGCTGTTTATGCTTCTTTCCGGTATTCATTTTGGGCTGTTATATAGTGCTTTTTCAGGCAAATCGTCAAACCTTTTCCGTTCACCTGTAGTGAGATATTATCTTTTGTCAATTTTGGCAGGTGCGATTATTGTAACATTAAACATAAAATTTAGCGGTATATATACAAATTGGGGAACTGCCATAAGGGAGGGTTTTTTCCAAGTAGTTTCAGTCGGTACAACCACAGGGTTTGCTAACGGTGACTCCTCAATTTGGCCAGGCTTCTCAATATTAATCATAATCTTCTTTACAATTCAATGTGCCTGTTCCGGGTCCACATCAGGTGGAATGAAAGCAGATAGAGTACTGATTTTCTTCTTAGCTGTTAGAACTCAGATAATTAAGCAAATACATCCAAATGCTGTTGTTGGTGTAAAGATGGGAAATCAGACTATCGACAAAGAGGTCATATATAGCACAAATCTTTTCATTGTTTTATATATTCTTATTGTTTTTATCTCTGCACTGTTTCTAACTGGTATGGGAACACCGCTTTTGGAGTCGTTCTCCGCCTCTGCAGCCTGTATGGGTAATGTGGGACCCGGTTTTGGAAAGATAGGTTCATTAGGAAACTATGCTTCAATTCCTTTTCTGGGAAAATTACTATTGACAATTCAAAT
>JAUYTH010000055.1 GCA_030695165.1 Bacteroidales bacterium | reverse complement strand
TGTGTATAGGTTAGCTTTCTCTATGTCCATAATTCTGCCGGAGAGATTTTGTCTAAGGTTGAGAATTCCCCTTCTGCCAAAAGCTGAGAGTTTAACCTCCTCCACGAACTCCTCTCCAATCTCGTATGATGCGTCAATCTTTGCAACATCTTCGATAGATATTTCGGTACTGGCATCCTCAACGACCTCTACCACAACTCTGTTTCTCCAGATCTCAAAGTCTCCTTTGTCTATATTGATGATGATATCAAAATTATCTGCAGTTCCGTACATTTTTATTAGCTGACTGCGGAAAACATCCTCCAGAACGCTCATCATTGTAGGACGATCTATGCTCTTTAGCTCTTTAAACTCAGCAAATGTGCTGATTAAATTTAACCCTTCCATATAGGTAAATTTCTTTTAGATATTATTTGAAATTAATTTGTGTTTTTGTGCTCTTTATATCGCAGAGATTGTAAGTTTCTACAATCTCAACCATCTCTTTTCTCTTTTTACCCTCAACTCTCTCCAGCTTGGAGTGGGTGAGTTCAATACTATCCGGATTGACCTTAGTAAGATTTGCAACTATCTTTGCTCCGCTTTTCAATACAACAACAACCTCTTTTCCCAAAGATTTTTTATAGTGATCAAGAACTTTATATGGCTGGTCCAGCCCTGCAGATGAAACAGTAAGAGAGAAGTCCTCCTACTCTCTGTTTAAACCCGAATCTACGATTCTGCTGATATCGGCACAATTTCCGATATCTACTCTGTCATATGAGTCTATTGCAATCTCAATGTCATTTTCTGAGCTGATAGTTATATCAACCAGAAAAAGAGAGTTATCTGCAAGATATCCCTCGATTAGTGTTGCTATTTTCTCTTTTATTATCATTAAAATAAATTTAATAAATAAGGGGACAACCGTGTCCCCTTATCTCTCTTTCGCTTTTAATCGCTGCAAATATATCAATAATTTATAAATACGACAAATTTTTTAATATTATTGTAACTTTACGCTATGATTACCAGTTATAAAATAATCAACGATCCGGTTCACGGATTTATAAGTATCCCTTCCGGTATTGTTAGTGATATTGTAGGTCATCCATATTTTCAGAGGCTCAGAGATATTAAACAGCTTGGTCTCACAAATCTTGTCTACCCCGGAGCAACACATTCACGCCTCTCACACGCCTTGGGTGCAATGCATCTGATGAGGGATGCTATAGCGGTACTTAGGTCAAAAGGGATAGACATTACGGAATCGGAGGAGGAGGCAGCTGCTGCTGCAATGCTTCTTCACGATATTGGGCACGGCCCTTTTAGCCACGCTCTGGAGAATAATATTATTGTAGGGGTATCTCACGAAGAGATCTCTCTTGCTCTGATGAAAAAGATTGACAGAGATTCCGGTGGAGCCCTCTCTATGGCAGTCTCAATTTTTGAGGGGAGATATCATAAGCACTTTCTACATCAGCTGGTCTCAGGTCAACTTGATGTAGATCGCTTGGACTACCTTAAGCGTGACAGCTTCTTCAGTGGAGTAGCAGAGGGTATGATAGGACTGGAGAGAATAATTAAAATGTTATCGGTAAAGAATAATAACCTGGTAGTCGAACTAAAGGGAATCTATTCTGTTGAAAAGTTTCTCATCTCAAGGCGACTGATGTACTGGCAGGTCTATCTTCATAAAACTGTTGTTGCAGCAGAACAGCTGCTTATCAGTATTTTAAGAAGAGCCAGATATCTTGCAGTTAATGGAGTATCTCTTGCAGGATCTCCTGCAATCTGCTACTTTCTGGTTAGAGATTTCACCCCCGAAACCTTTAGCAGAGAGGAGGTTCTAGAGATGTTCACACGGTTGGATGATACAGATGTAATGTCTGCAATCAAACAGTGGCAGTTCTCAAGTGACCCGACTCTCTCTCTGTTATGCAGAATGTTAACAGAGAGGAGGCTCCCTAAACTTAAGCTTGTAAATTCACAAATCGAGAATCAAGAGTATGAAAAAGGGTGCAAAACCATCCTGGAGCGCTTCAAAAATGATATTACAGAAGAAGAAGTATCATATTTTATCAGTAGGGGAGAGGTCATAAACAGAGGTTACGACTCTGCAGAGGGTGATATAAAAATTCTTTCTGAGAATGGTGAGGTTAATGATGTCTACAGGATCTCCGATATGCTTTCGGCAAAAGCCTTTTCTCAAATCACAAAAAAATATTTTCTTTGCACAGCTAATTTTAACTAAAATATAGAATGGAGATCACAGCACAATATATATCAGACTATCTCAAAGGAGAGATTCAGGGTGACCCTCTGGTAAAGGTGAGTTCGGTTGCCCGCATAGAGAGCGGCAAGCCCGGCACTCTTGTATTCTTGGGTAACCCAAAGTATGAGAATTTTCTCTACACCTCAAAAGCATCCATAGTAATATTGAACAGATCTTTTGAACCATCATCTCCGGTAAACGGAACAGTGATTCGGGTAGATGATGCCTACCAAGCTATCGCCTCAGTTCTGGAGCTCTTTAACTCCCTTAAATCTACCCGGAAAAAGGGGAGATCGCTCTTTGCAAGAGTATCATGGAGCTCTAAGATAGCCAGAGGGTGTTATATCGGAGCCGGTACAATAGTCTCAAAGAGAGTGTCAGTAGCTAAAGGGAGTCAGATATACCCGCAGTGTTACCTGGGAGAAGATGTAGAGATAGGTGAGAACACCACTATCTACCCGGGGGTTAAGATATATGCCGGGTGTAAAATCGGCTCCCAATGTATTATCCACGCAAATGCCGTTATTGGTTCGGATGGTTTCGGGTTCGCCCCGCTTCCGGACGGAAGCTACAAAAAGATACCTCAAACCGGTAATGTGGTAATTGAAGATAACTGCGAAGTGGGTGCAAATACTACAATTGACAGAGCATCAATAGGATCAACAATAATTCGCAAAGGTGTTAAGTTGGATAATCTTATACAGATAGCACACAATACGGAGATTGGCGAAAATACCGTAATAGCTGCTCTAACCGGCATCTCCGGCTCCACGAAAATTGGAAAGGGTTGTATGTTAGGAGGGCAGGTTGGTGTTGCAGGGCATATCTCTATTGCAGATAAAACAATGGTTGGAGCACAGGCTGGAGTTATATCATCAATCAAAGAGGAGGGGAGGTCTATAGTTGGAAGTCCGGCAATAGACTCAAGAGAGTATTTTAAGTCCTATGCAATATTCAAGAACTTACACAAAAGATAGGTGAAATTTTCTAACTTTGTGAATTATTCTAAATCACTTGGAATATATGCAGGATAAACAACAGACTCTAAAAAAGATATATACGTTTGAGGGGAGAGGGTTACATTCCGGAAAGAGTGTTTTGATGAGAATATCACCTGCAAGTGAGAACCACGGTATAAAAATAAGAAGGAGCGATATTGAGGGTTCTGTTCCATTTGATGCATCTGCAGGTTATGTTACAAACACACAGAGAGGGACGGTAATCGAGTACAAAGGGGAGAGAGTCTCTACTGTTGAACACATACTCTCTGCACTTTGGACTCTGGGAGTTGACAACGCACTGATTGAGGTAGATGGTCCCGAAATTCCAATCCTTGACGGAAGCGCAGCCCCTTTTGCAGATGCAATATGGGCAGACGGAACTCAGGAACAGCAGGAGCAGAGGAGGTATTTTAAATTAAAGGAGAAGATCTTTTACAAAGACCCACAGAGCGGGTCAGAGATAACAATCTATCCGGATGAAAACTTCAGTGCAGAGGTTATGATAGATTTTAACTCTAAAGTACTGGGTAATCAGTTTGCAAAATTTGATAATAGTGTAAACTACCCAACCGAGATTGCCTGCTGCAGGACCTTTGTATTTTTACACGATATTGAGCATCTTATAAAAAATAATCTCATTAAAGGGGGAGATCTTAATAATGCAGTTGTAATAGCAGAGAGGGGACTCACTGCCACTGAGTCTGAAAAACTTCAGGAGATCTTCGGGAAACAAGAATTTGATAGGATTGAGAGTGGATATGTAAATATAAAGGAGCCAAAATTTCCGAACGAGTGCGCCAGGCATAAACTACTGGATCTGTTGGGCGATCTGTCGCTTTCGGGAGTAAGGATAAAAGGGAGGGTAATTGCCCATAAACCAGGACATAAAATAAATACAGAAATAGCAAAAATTATCAAAAAAATGGCAAACGAAACTATTAACTCTAAGGAGATTCCGCAATTTGACCCAAATGCTCTACCGGTAATTGATATTAATGGAATTAAGAAACTTCTCCCTCACAGACCTCCGTTTTTGATGGTAGACAGAATAATTCAAATGAATACAGAAGAGGTTGTTGGTATTAAAACAGTTGGAATAAATGAGGGCTACTTTATCGGTCATTTTCCAGATGAGCCGGTTATGCCCGGCGTTCTGATAATTGAAGCTATGGCACAGGTTGGAGGAATACTGGTAATGAACGACCTGGACGAGCCGGAGAGATACTCTACCTATTTCGCCAAGATAGATAATGCCAAGTTTAAGAGAAAAGTTGTTCCCGGAGATGTTCTGGTCATTAAACTTACCCTTACTGCCCCAATTAGAAGGTCTTTAGTCTATATGAAGGGAGAAGTTTATGTAGGCAACACATTGGCTTGCGAAGCAGACTTGGTTGCCCAGGTAATAAAAAATAAGTAATAAATCTATATGAATCAATCTTATATACATCCGGACGCCAAAATTGGCCAAAACGTTATAATTGAACCATTTGCATATATTTCAGGAAATGTGGAGATTGGTGATGGATGTTGGATAGGGCCTCACGCCACAATATTGGATAATGTTAAGATCGGCAAAAACTGCAAGATCTATCCCGGGGCTGTAATCGGAGGTGAACCTCAGGATTACAAGTTTTCGGGTGAGGTTACCTATGTTGAGATTGGAGATAATACTATTTTGAGGGAGTATGTTACTGTCAACAGGGGTACTCTAAAGAGCGGCAGAGGAGTTACTAAAGTCGGAAAAGGGTGTATGATTATGTCATACTCTCATATTGCTCACGACTGCATAATTGCAGATAATGTTGTTTTGGTAAGTTATGTAGGAATTGCCGGAGTTACCGATGTAGATGAATATGCAATAATCGGAGGTCACTCCGCCGCACACCAGTTCACAAGAATAGGAGCACACTCTATGCTCTCCGGCGGGTCAATGGTTGGAAAGGATGTTCCACCCTATAT
>JAUYTH010000203.1 GCA_030695165.1 Bacteroidales bacterium | reverse complement strand
CATTGAAGTTACACCCCAAACACTCCTGAAGTTAACTTTGATTCTCTCTCCGTCTTTGGCACCTCTTTTGGTGGTGATCATAATAACACCGTTTGCTCCGCGGGCTCCGTAAAGAGCACCTGCAGAAGCATCCTTAAGAATGGTCATAGACTCGATATCTGATGGATTGATCGATGCTATACTTCCATTATAAGGGATACCGTCCACAACATAAAGAGGAGTTGTAGATGCGTTGATTGAACCGTAACCCCTGATAATAACACTTGAAGCAGAGCCCGGCTGGCCGGAACCGGATGTAACAAGTACACCTGTTGCAAGACCTTCAATTGCTTTAGTAACATTGGAAACAGTTCTTCTCTCGATTTTTTCTGATTTGATAACCTCTGCAGATCCTGTGAAAGACTCTTTTCTGGTTGTGCCATAGGCTACTACCAGAACATCTTCCAGTTGAACTGCATCCTGTGAGAGGGCAACATTAACAACTGTGCGTCCGTTGATTGGAACCTCTACAATTGTGTACCCGATAAAACTGAATATTAGCGTACCTGAAGATGGAGCACTGATGGTGTATTTTCCCATTAAATCAGTTGCTGCCCCTGTGACAGTACCTTTCAGCTGAACAGATGCATAAACAACAGGTTCCCCTGTTTTTGCATCAGTAACAGTACCTGTTACCTGTATGTTCTGAGCGCCGGCGAAGCCAACAGCCACAACAAGCAACAGCCCTGTAAAGAGTAGTTTAATTTTTTTCATTTAGTTAAATTTTGGTTAGTAATTTAAGTATTTTTGGTTATGTAGTTTTTCTCAAATTTTATTGAGCAATAGCAAAGTTAATAAAAAATAATCAATAACAAACACACCCAATCTGCTTGTAAAATTCAATATTAATGACTATACTTAAGAGAATTAAAAAATGAGCTGCAGAAAATGCAGCTCATTTTTTCTATTTTACTCTATTTAAGAGAATTGGGGTAATTATGGACTCCTCTTAACAAAGACCCTGCTCAAGAGTAGCTCTGGCAACTTTCATAAATCCAGCGATGTTGGCTCCATTTACATAGTTAATAAACCCATCACTCTGCTTTCCATACTTAACACACTGCTCGTGTATACTCTCCATTATCTGCTTGAGTTTGGAATCAACCTCCTCTGAAGTCCAGCTGATGTGCATTGCGTTTTGAGTCATCTCCAGCCCAGAAACGGCAACCCCTCCTGCGTTAGCTGCTTTTCCCGGAGCATAAAGAACTTTTGCTTTCTGTAACTCTGCAATAGCTTCAGGTGTACAACCCATATTTGATAACTCACCAATACAAATTACTCCGTTTTTAATAAGTTCTCTTGCATCATCTCCATTAAGCTCATTCTGGAAAGCACAAGGAAGAGCGATATCTACCTTAACGGCCCACACTTTCTTGCCAGGATAGAATTTTGACTCTGGGAACTTCTCTGCATAAGGGGCAACCACATCGTTGTTAGATGCACGAAGCTCCAGCATATATGCAATCTTTTCACTTGTCATTCCCGCTTCGTCGTGAATCATACCATCAGGCCCGGAGAGAGCTATAACTTTAGCTCCAAGTTCGGTTGCTTTAAGTGCTGCTCCCCAGGCAACATTACCAAAACCGGAAACTGATACTGTTTTACCTTTTAAATTAAGGCCTTTAGTTGCAAGCATATGTGTTACAAAATATACTCCACCGTAACCGGTAGCCTCCGGACGAATTAGCGAACCACCCCAAGTAGCTCCCTTTCCGGTAAGGACACCTGTAAATTCACGTGCAAGTTTTTTGTACCATCCGAACATAAAGCCGATTTCACGGCCGCCTACACCTATATCGCCTGCAGGAACATCTGTATCGGGACCAAGATCGCGCCATAGTTCGGTAATAAAGGCCTGGCAGAAACGCATAATCTCTGCGTCGGATTTCCCTTTTGGATCAAAATCTGAACCACCTTTACCTCCACCCATAGGGAGAGTTGTGAGGGCATTCTTGAACATCTGCTCAAAACCCAGGAACTTAAGAATCGACGGATTCACAGATGGGTGAAAACGGAAACCTCCCTTATACGGACCGATAGCATTGCTAAACTGTACTCTGTAACCAAGGTTTGTGTGAACTTCGCCTTTGTCGTCCTGCCAGGTCACTCTGAAGGTGAAAATACGGTCCGGCTCAATAAGCCTTTCAATGATTTTGGCTTTTTGAAACTCAGGATGTTGATTGTAAATCCCCTCGATTGACTCGAGAACTTCGTGGACTGCTTGTAAGAACTCTTTTTCGTGGCCGTGTTTTCTTTCGAGAGAGGCCATTATCTCTGCTACTTTCATAATAAGTTGATTTATATTGTTTGGTAAAAAAATTTCGGGACTCTATTTTACTTCCCACGTTTCGCCGCTGTGAAGCAGCTCATCCATATTGTGGATTTGCGCGTGCTCAATAGCGTCTATTACCTGATCCCTCACATTATCGTCGTATGTTTTGTCATTTACTGCTCTTATTACTCCCAGAGCTACAGGAAGATCCGGGTATTCCATATGTATAAGCATAGAGTGAACTCCAGGATTCTCTGTCTTGGCATCGTGTACAAGAAGATCTTTCTCAGTAATTCCGTTCTCTCCCAAAACAACTGGTATAATCTTATTACCTACCATAACCAGACCCTTATCACTGTTCTTGCCGTATATCATAGGCTCTCCGTGCTTGAGAGTTATTGTTCTCTCTGCACGGAACTCCTTATCTGCAATTTCTGAATGGGTTTTATCATTAAATATCACACAATTAACAAGAATCTCTGTTACAGCTGTTCCATCGTGCTTTGCGCTTTGCAGCATAATATCCTGAGTGAGTTTAAGCTCTACATCTATGCTTCTGGCAAAAAAAGTACCTCTTGAACCCAACACGAGAGCCCCCGGGTTAAAAGGGTGTTCTACTGTTCCGTAAGGTGAGGTCTTGGTAACCATTCCAAGCTTTGAGGTGGGAGAGTACTGGCCTTTTGTGAGACCGTATATCTGATTGTTGAAGAGAATTATATTGATGTCAATATTTCTTCTTATTGCGTGAATAAAGTGATTCCCTCCTATCGCCAATGCATCTCCGTCTCCAGTAATCTCCCACACAGTAAGGGTGGGATTTGCAACTTTAATACCGGTAGCTATAGCGGCAGCCCGGCCGTGAATTCCGTGGAAACCATAGGTATCCATATAGTATGGGAAGCGTGAGGAGCATCCTATTCCCGAAACAAAAACAAACCTCTCCTTTGTGTAGTTAAGGGCTTCGCAAACATCGGGCATTGCCCTCTGAATACTGGCCAGAATTGCATGGTCGCCGCAACCCGGACACCACTTTACCTCTTGGTTGCTTTTAAAATCTTGTGGAGTGTATTTCATATCCAAAATAATTTCGAGTTTGATTTTTATAGAATTGCGTTTACGGCGTCATAAATCTCCTTTACGATAAAAGGCTGACCCTGTACTTTATTGTATTGATGATAGATAAATTGCTGGTGTTGAGTTCTCAGGTAATTGGCAAACTGTCCGCTGTTGAGCTCACAAACAATAATCTTCTTGTATTTTGAAAAGATCTCAGCTGTGTTTTTTGGCAATGGAAAGATATAGTCAAAATGGGTTAGACTTACACTCTTGCCCTCTCCCTGGAGCTCTTTTACAGCAGTGTAAAGGTGACCAAAGGTTCCTCCCCATCCAACAACCAACACATCTCCACTATCTGCTCCCAGTACGCTCTGGTCCGGAATATAATTGGCAAGCCTGGCTACCTTCTCTGCCCTCTCTTTTACCATTCTCTCGTGTACGTGTGGATCTGATGAGACATTTCCATTATTGTTCTTCTCAAGACCACCAACTCTGTGCTCAAGACCTTTTGAGCCAGGGAAAGCCCACTGTCTGGCCATCCTGTCGGCATCACGTCTGTATGGCCAGAAAGGTGTCTCCAGCGGCTCCTTTATTATTGGAGGGGTAATTGACGGATAGTCCTTCATTGCCGGTATTCTCCAGGGCTCCGAGCCGTTACCGAGAAAACCTTCGGTTAACAACAACACCGGCATCATATGCTCCATTGCATATTTTGCCGAATAAAATGCTGCCTCAAAACAGTGTGAAGGTGAGTGTGCAGCTATTATGGCAATCGGACACTCTCCGTTTCTTCCGTAAAGCGCTTGGTTCAGGTCTGTCTGTTCTGTCTTGGTAGGGATTCCGGTTGAGGGACCTCCTCTTTGAACATCTACAATTACAAGCGGGAGTTCTGTGATCATTGCAAGCCCTAAAGCCTCCGATTTTAATGAGAGACCGGGGCCTGAAGTTGTTGTTACGGCAAGATTGCCTGCATAGGCAGCACCTATAGATGTGCAGATTCCTGCTATCTCATCTTCACATTGAAGCGTTTTTACATTCAAATCTTTTCTTAACGCTAGCTCCTCAAGGATGCTGGTTGCCGGGGTTATAGGGTAAGAGCCACAGAAGAGCGGAATTCCGGATTTCTCCGACGCAGCAAGAAGTCCCCATGCTGTAGCTTGATTTCCATTGATATATCTGTAGGTTCCCTTTTCAAGCTTAGCAGGTTCTACCCTGTATGTATTTGGAATTGCGTGAATATTGCCTGCATAGTTGAATCCGTCTCTGAGAGCCTTTTTATTTGCCTCGGCTACCTCAGGTTTTTTTCGAAATTTCTTGTCCAGGTAATCTTCGGTTGAATCCATAGGTCTGTTAAACATATAGTAACAGATTCCCAAAGTAAAGATGTTTTTTGAGCGGAGAATAGATTTAGGATCCAGACCGCTATCTTTTAAACTCTCTTTGGTAAGAGATGTAATAGGTGCAAAAATAATGTGTCTGTCCTGAATATTAAGCTCAGAAATAGGATCATCTGTTTTAAATCCTGCCCTTTTAATCCCTTTTTCATCGAATGTATCTGAATCCAGAATAATGGAGGCAGTTGGTTTTGCCCACTGGGCATTTGAACGCAACGCTGCAGGATTCATTGCAACTAAAACGTCGCAAAAATCGCCCGGTGTGAGAATCTCTCCACTACCGATGTTTACCTGAAAACCAGAAACCCCGGCAACGGTTCCCTGTGGAGCACGAATCTCTGCCGGAAAATCCGGAAATGTAGAGATGTCGTTGCCATAAAGCGCCGATGCATCTGCAAAGAGAGTTCCGGTAAGCTGCATTCCATCACCCGAATCACCCGTAAATCTGATAACAACTTCTTTAGTATCAATAACCTTGTGTTGCATATAAAATAGTTTAAATAAGCTGGTACTCTATCCTGTTAAAGTTAAAATATTCTACAAATGTAGTTAATATTCCAATCCGAAAAAGAAAATCAGATGAAATTTTAAATTATTATTAAACGACAGTTGTTTTATACAATATAATAAGGAATAGTAGAACTCACCCTTATAGATTTTCTCATATGACAAGATTTTGCTAAAAATGGGGAATTTCATTGAAACAGCAATCAATTGAACAAAAAAAGAGCACTATTGTTATTATTTAATATTAAGAAGTATTAATTTATATATTTGTATAATATTAATTAGACAGATGGCCATAATCCGGAAGTTAAACGGGATTGAACCAAAAATCGGGAAGAACTGCTTCATAGCAGAAAACGCAGCAATCATCGGAGATGTGATCATTGGAGATGACTGCAGTATTTGGTATGGCTCTGTTCTAAGAGGAGATGTTAATCCTATAAGAGTTGGCAACAGAGTGAATATTCAGGATGGTGCTGTTTTGCACACCCTTCATAAGCGGTCCGTTGTTGAGATAGGAGATGATGTATCTGTGGGCCATAACGCAATTGTACACGGGGCAAAAGTTGGCAGCAACGTTTTAGTGGGAATGGGGGCTATACTTATGGACAATGCCGAAATCCCGGACAACACAATTATCGCCGCCGGAGCCGTGGTCTTGAGTAACTCTATCCTTGAACCGGGGGTTTATGCCGGTGTTCCTGCAAAAAAGGTAAAAGAAGGCTCTGCTCAAAT
>JAUYTH010000200.1 GCA_030695165.1 Bacteroidales bacterium | reverse complement strand
ATCTTTCACTCCATCTCTTATGTATCCAACCAAATCTTTAACATAGAGAAACCCCCGAACACTATCCAGATTTTTGTCATATACGGGAAGTCTGGAGTATCCGCACTCAATTGCCTTATTTAGAACCTCCCTTGAGCTCATTGATGTACTTAGTGCTGCCACCTCTACTCTAGGCCTCATTATCTCTGACACAGAGGTGTTTGATAATTCTGCAACGCTTTTAAGGAGTCTCTTCTCTTCGACCTCAGATGCATCTGAGATGTTATCTACATCTGTAATATCCTCAATTGACTGTGCCTCTCTCTGCTCTCTGCTCTCATCCAGAACAGTATTAAAACGACCCAATATAATATTAAAAGGGGCTCCGGCCCTACATAGCGCAACAGCAAACAGAGAGAGCCTTCCAAACAGAGATCTCTCTCTTGAATTTACTATATAAGAGATTGATGCATTAACCGTGAAAAACAGAGTCACCAAAATCGCAGCAGCAGCCAGAGGTTGCTTAAAGATTTGGGTAATAATAAAGATTATAACTATTTTGAATAGCAATGAAAACTGAAGTGTTGTCCCTTCAAATTCTGCCGGAGATGAGAGCAATCTAGCCACTCTTTTAGCCCCTCTGCTTTGATTGTCGTTAAGATTTGCCGTGGAGATCTTTAGTTGCCTGTAAGATTGATCAAGTGCAGTAATCAGGGCATAGACCAGCAGAGAGAGGATAAGAGTTATCCCCTGGGAGAAATAGTCGTCAAAGATACTACTGGGAGGTTCCAATTAAATTATATATTGGTTATTGCTGCAAATATAATTAAAATAATTTTGCATAAAATTTTTCAAGCATAAAAATTGGATAGTAGGACTCCTTTGCCTTTCTTAAGCCTTCATCTCCAATATCATCCTCTCTGTTGACATATTGATATCCGGGAGCCACCCTTGACAGGAACTCCTTGTTTATCATCGGGTATGCACCCCGGACTTCGGAGAAGGCCTTTTCAATATGTATAATTACTGTATCTGAGTTTAAAATCTCACCAATAGTATAGGCTACAATTTTACCGTCAACCCTTAATACTCCGCCTCTTAAATTAAGAAGATGGTAGTTATCCAAACACTTTTCAACTGCACAACTCTCCCAGGAGAGAGTTTCATACTTCTTACACTCTACCCTTGCGCACCATTCGTGGTTGAACTCCTTAATCTCATTAATCATACTTGAATTTAGCTCCTCATAACTCCAGTTATTGTTGCTTGTAAAATAGTTCAGGTGATTTCTCTTTGGCTGTAATTTTTTACCGGAGAGAGAGATCAGCTTTTCGCTTTCATAAATGTAGTCAAAAGTATCTCTTCCGGAATAAAAATTAAATCTATCCGGGAAATTACTATTAAGCACCTGTTCTGTTTGCTCTGTTACCCCTATAAGTGTAAAAGCAGAATCGCACCGGGCAGCATCTTCCATCATCAGCTCAATAACCTCTTTAACATCTCCTTTGCCCGCAGGGTAGAGGTAACGAAAATCGGGAGCCGAACCTGTTCTCAGTAATAGAAAATCTTTGTATCTGCCAATCTTTGATTGATATATACCATCCCATATAAAGAGATTAGTGAAGCAATATTCTGCTCCACGAAAATCTGATAACTTTAACAGGCTATCTGCCCAAACTTTATCTTTAAGTTCAATTTTTTTGAATTCTAACATAGTAGATTATTCGGAAAGCCATATTTTTAAAGTCTCAACCGCTTTTTCTCTCATCTGAGCAGGTAGAGTAGATATTCTTGCCCTGTGGCTTCCTTTTGGTTCAATAAAGAGAACAACGTTTTCGTTTTTTGGTTCATTTACCTTAACCGCACTCCAAGGATCAAACTCCCCGTAAATAAACATCATCCGCTCCGGGGTGTTTGCTACAAATCGTTTTAACTTTTTATACAGAGCCCTGTCAAATTTAAATCCTGCACCTGCCGGGACAAAAAGCTTGTTCAGATAACCCTTTGATTTTTTAATTGTTAGCAGACCTTTGAAAGGCTTTGTGTCGTATCCGTAATATCCCAACTCTCTGGCAGCCTGAACAAAAAATGCCGTAGTTGCACTTTCGTTTACAAAATAGTCTACAGGACTAATCTTCATCCAGTATTTAAATACTTCGTTTGCAGAGGATCCGGTCGCCGGCACCTCTGAGATAGGACTACCCCACTGCCAAAAAGCAAAAGGAAATTCAAGAACCGAGTAGTCATATATCTCTTTTGTAGTCAGGTTGAATTTATAACCCTTAACACTGCATAGGGAGTCGAATTTTGGTTGTAGCTCCTCCCTGCGGTTAAGAATCTCAAATTGAAAATCCTCCAACAGCTCTCGCTGCTGGGGTGTTCCAACAAATTCACTAAGGAACGGCTCGTGCCGGCCATCTTCCCTCCCTTTACACAAAGGTGCTACATAGGGAACCGTAATATCTACATCATCCGGAAAAAACGCCCGGTATATCAGTGCTGTCTGCCCACCTTTACTAACCCCGGTTGATATCCACTTGCCTTTGTAGAACTGTTCAAATGCCTTTTTGATATTATGAAGGTCATTAGCAGAGTTTTCTGCTGTAAGATATTTCCAATCAAGAGGTTTTGGTGTTGATTCCAGAAAATATCTGTGTTCAACAAACACAATGTTTGTCTCAAGAAGTCTTGATATCTCATCTCTGTATCTGGGGTTAGCGGCATAGGCAGCTCCATAACCCTCAGTTACAATCACAGTCGGTCTACTAAAGGAGAGGTTCATAAGAAAGACCCTTTGAGTAAAGCTCCCTGCAGATGGATTCTTATGATCTAAAGGCTGTTGAAAATAGAGAATATATTTGTCGTTGAAAATTGGACTCTCCAGCCGCTTAACTCCACTAACTCCGGGAATAGCCTCAACTCTTGAGATAAGAGTATCTCTCTGCTGTGAAAAGAGGGAGGATGAAAAGAGGGTAGTAATCAGCAAAATTGCTGTAATAAGGGAGAGGCCACATTTGCCTTTGTATTTGCGCATATAAAAACTTAGTTATGAGTAATCGGGCAAAAGTAAAGAAAAAACCTTACTTTTGCCGCAAATTAGTATAGCAAATGAGCAACTTTGTCAAAGAACTTACCTGGAGAGGAATGGTCCACAATATAATGCCCGGGACCGAAGAGCAGCTGCAAAAAGAACAGACATCTGCATATGTAGGAATTGACCCCACGGCAGATTCACTCCACATAGGACACCTCGTTAGTATAATGATGCTTAAACATCTGCAGGCTTGCGGACACAAACCCATAGCGCTTGTGGGGGGAGCAACGGGTATGATTGGAGACCCCTCAATGAAGTCTACAGAGAGAAATTTGCTGGACGAAGCAACCCTTCGCCACAATCAAAATGCAATAAAGGAGCAACTATCACATTTTTTGGACTTCGACTCAGATTCACCAAACGCCGCTATCCTGGTTAATAACTACGACTGGATGAAAGATTACACATTTCTTCATTTTATAAGGGATGTAGGTAAGCACATTACAGTAAACTATATGATGAGTAAAGAGTCTGTAAAAAAGAGAATTACCGGAGATGAGAGGGAGGGTATGTCCTTTACCGAATTTACATATCAGCTTGTTCAGGGGTATGACTATCTGCACCTCTACAACAATCAAGGGTGCAAACTCCAGATGGGTGGAAGTGACCAGTGGGGAAATATCACCACAGGAACAGAACTTATCCGCAGAAAAGAGTCGGGCGAGGCTTTCGCCCTCACCTGCCCACTTATCACAAAAGCAGACGGAGGTAAGTTTGGGAAGACCGAACAGGGCAATATTTGGCTTGACCCTAAGTATACAACACCCTACGCCTTTTATCAGTTCTGGCTGAATGTCAGCGATGAAGACGCAGAGAGATATCTTAAAATCTTTACAATGCTCTCAAAAGAGGTAATAGAAAGTGAGACGGCAAAACATCGTGAAGCACCCCATTTGAGAGAGCTTCAAAAGCTCCTGGCGAAGGAAGTAACAACTATGGTACATGGAGAGGCTGAGTACAACAAAGCTGTTAAAGCCTCCTCAATCCTCTTTGGTCAATCTACATCTGAAACCCTTCGTGAACTGGATGAGAGAACTTTTTTAAACATCTTTGAGGGGGTACCTCAGTACGACATAACAAAAGAGGACTTAAGCTCTAACATCACTGAAATCCTGGCAGTTAAAAGCTCTGTATTCCCCTCAAAAGGGGAGTGTCGTAAAATGATTACTGCCGGAGGAGTGAGTATAAACAAGCTAAAAATAGAGTCTCCCGAAGATCTAATCTCTTCGGAAGATCTGTTAAATGATAAATATATCCTTATTCAAAAAGGCAAGAAGAACTATTTCATTCTAAAACTAAAATAATATGGAGGGAGAAAGCACAAGACAACAAAAGGTTTCGAGGCAACTGCAGAGGGATCTTTCAGAGATTTTTCGCGAGAAGGGTACCTCTGTATTTAAAGGTACTATGGTAACAGTTACCTCTGTAAGGATTAGTCCCGACCTTTCGGTGGCAAGGGTTTTCCTTAGCATATTTCCATCTGCAAAGAGCGCAGAGGTGTTTAAAATTGTCCAGGAGACCTCTAAGGCACTACGAGGAGAGCTTGGCAAAAGAGTTTCAAAACAGCTGAGAATAGTTCCGGATTTAGTCTTCATAATTGACGACTCTCTGGACTATGTGGAGCGGATAGAAGAACTGCTTAAGAAATAGGTTATTAACAATTAAATAATACCAATTGCACCTCCCTCTCTTCATAGCAAAAAGATATCTGTTCGCAAAGAAATCGCACAATGTTATAAATATTATATCATTGATCAGTGCGGGAGGGATTGCTATAGGAACAGCGGCACTTATTATAATACTCTCTGTCTATAACGGATTCGAGGGCCTTATTAAGTCACTTTACGGAGCATATGAATCGGATCTTCTCATATCGCCGGCGATGGGAAAGAGTTTTATCCCCGATGGGGAGCAATTTGAGGCACTTCGCAAAGACTCCAGGATTGCCGCTTTCTGTGAGGTTGTTGAGGAGAATGTCTTTATTAAATATGGCGATCAGGAGTCAGTTGCTACTATTAAAGGGGTAGATACTACCTACTCCCGCATAACACAACTCCACCAATATATAAAAGAGGGAGAGTTCTCTCTCTATCAGGGAGAGATCCCCCAGGCAGTTCTTGGCAGATTTCTTGCTTTTCACCTTGGACTACGAGTTAACTTTAGCGAATCTCTTTCTCTATATTTTCCATCCAGAAACAGCCGATTTTCCATTGTTAATCCATCGTCATCTCTCAATTCCGAGGAGGTATTCCCCTCGGGAATCTTCTCCCTGGAGCAGGGGTTCGACAAGAAATATATCTTTATCCCTATTTCGGTTGCAAGAGATCTTCTGGAGTATAATAATGAAGTCTCCTATGTTGAGCTCTATCTGAATGACAAAGAGCAGCTGCAATCTGTAAAGAGAGAGCTCCTCAACACTTTTGGAGACAACTACCTTGTCAAGGATAGATTCGAGCAGAATGAGACTCTCTATAAAATGATGGAGTCGGAGAAGCTCTCGATCTATATAATCCTTCTTTTTGTGCTGGTGATTATCTCCTGTAACCTTTTTGGCTCTCTATCTATGTTAATTATTGAGAAACGCGAAGATGCCTCCACATTAAAGGCGATGGGTGCAGATGACAGGCTTATTAAACGAATTTTCCTTTTGGAGGGGTGGATGATCTCTCTTCTCGGAATTGCTGTGGGCACAGTGGTTGCTTTGGCCTTTTGCTTTGCTCAGCAAACTTTTGGAATAATTCCAATGCCCGGAAATTTCATAATTGAAAATTATCCGATAGTTGTAAGAGCGTCTGATGTAATTATAACTGTCTGTGGAATAGCGATTATAGGGTTTTTTGCCGCTCATCTGCCGTTGGCAATTGTAAAAAAAATAGAAAATTTCTAAAAATTGATGCAACGTTTATAAACCCTCTTGCATCTTTAAGATGTAGGTTTAGGTTTTAGTACACAAGAAAAGGGGTCGATGTCTGTAGCAGGGGGTCGGCCTTTTTTTTTACAACAACTCTTAATTTACTACATTTGTCTATTAAGAGAGGCTAATAAAATAAAACTACACGATGAGAAAAATTGCACTTCTTGCTCTTTCCGTAATTGCAGTCTCACTGCTTTCACACTCCCCACTGACATCTCAAACCCCATTTAACAACCGGGAACCCGAAAATAAAAAACCACGAGTGGTTATTCTTGCTACCGGAGGGACTATAGCCGGGTCTGCCATCAGCTCTACACAAGCTTCTTATAAGCCCGGTGTTCTAAGCATAGAGCAGATTCTTAAAACCGTTCCCGAGATAGAGAGTCTTGCCCAACTCAAGGGTATTCAGGTAAGCAATATTGCAAGCCAAAATATGGAGGAGGGAATTTGGCTGGAGCTGTGGAGAACAATCGACAATCTCTTTACACACGATCTTTGCGACGGAGTTGTAATTACGCACGGTACCGACACAATGGAGGAGAGTGCCTACTTCCTGAACCTGACCGTAAGACATACCAGACCTGTGGTTATTACAGGAGCGATGAGGGCATCTACCTCTCTCAGCCCGGACGGTCCCTTCAATCTATTTAATGCAGTTGCTCTGGCAGCATCTGCAAATGCTCAAAACAAAGGGGTGATGGTCGTAATGAATGACTATATACTCTCTGCAGATGATGTAACAAAGACAAACACCGTTAATACAGATGCTTTCGAGTGCCCCAACTTTGGCCCTTTAGGTTATATGAGAGGCGGCACCCCACACTTCTTTCGCGAAAGCAGACAAACCCATACTGCATCTTCTATTTTTAATCTTAAGGGGCTAATATCTCTTCCCAAAACCGAAATAGTTTACGCATATGCCTTCTCGTCTGACATTGCAATTAATGCTCTGATAGATGCCTCGACTGATGGTGTTGTGATTGCAGGGGTGGGCCACGGGAACTACAGTAAAACTATTGCCGCAGCTATGGAGAGGGGCTATTCTAAAGGAGTTGCCTTTGTAAGGTCTTCCCGCATACTAGGTGGTGGAGTAGATCTCTCTGCGGAGGGTTATGATTTTAGATGGCCTGTAAGTTTTAATAAAACTCCTCAAAAAGCTAGAGTCCTGCTAATGCTTGCTCTAACTGTAACGAAAGAGCCAAAAGAGATTCAAAAGTTTTTTATGGAGTATTGAAAAGTCCGAAGATAGAAGATCCGCTGCCGCTCATTGAGGCGTAGACTGCTCCCTGATTATAAAGCTCCTCTTTGTAGAGGGCAAGTTCGGGATGCTTTTCAAAGATGTGTTTCTCAAAATCATTAAAGAGATGGTCCCTCCAGTACTCCACAGGCATTTTTAGTATCTCCCTCAGGGGTGTAGTTGGCACCTTTGGAACAACTCCTCCATAAGCATCTGCTGTTGAAACGAATAGTGGCGGGATTACTATTTTGATTTGGAGCCCGGCCAAAACCGGAAGATCTATTCTCTCCAGAACGTCTCCTCTCCCGGAGACAATCATCGGGTTTATATCTCCCTCTAAACCGAGGTGAGCATAAATAAAGAAGGGACAATCACTGCCCAGTTTTGCGGCATATGATGCCAGAGTATGTTTATCTATTCCAAGTTCAAATAGCCTATTTAAAAGAATAAGCGTACAGGCACCATCGGAAGAGCCCCCACCTAGTCCTGCTCCCGAAGGGATATTTTTGTATAGGTGAATCTCTGCAGGAGGGATTTTATAATCTTTACTTAAGAGCTTATAGGCCTTAATGCAGATATTCTCATCCGGAGCACAATCCAACTCTCTTCCATAAATTGAAAAAGAGAGCTTGTCGCTCTCTACAATTTCAAGTATATCACAAGGAGAACTAACATCACAAAAGAGGCTCTCCAGATTATGGTACCCGTCGCTCCGTTTTTCAATAATCTGAAGACCTATATTTATCTTGCATTTCGGGAAGATTATCATCTATCCGCATTTTGAGTTTCCACAGGCCATACAAGTGAGGCAACCCTCTTGATATATAAGATTTAGAGAGCCGCACTTTTCGCACTTCTTGCCGGAGTCATCCTTGGTTCCGTCCGGAATATATCTCTTAAGTGTTCTCTCGACACCATTTTTCCAGGTGTTAATCGCTTCGCTATCCAGCTGGAGTCCACTAACAAGATTCACAACGTCCACAATAGGCATTCCGTTTCGCAGAACTCCCGAAATAAGCTTGGCATAGTTCCAGAACTCCTTGTTGAACATATGCGAAACTCCGCCGATAATATTTCTGTAGCCATATTTATCTATATAGTGAAAGTCATACCGCGTGTTGGCACTCTCGTCTTTCTCTTTAACAATGTATCCCATTGTTACAGACTTAGGAATACTCCTGGTATCCTCATCTATAAGCCCGGTGAAGATTTCGTATGGAATACCCTCAATATGACCAACCAGGGCGATCCACTGCTCTGCACCGTTTTTGAATCTTATTACCTCTGCATCCAAAGATTTCGGACGCTCCTTCCTTCTTGACTGAGCCTCTTTGCTATCGTTCTCTTTAGCAGAGACGAGCACTCCGGAACGGGAGCCGTCGCGGTATACTGTTACCCCTTTGCACCCATACTCCCAGGCTGTTTTATAGACCTCAGAGACCAGCTCTTCGGTGGCATTGTTAGGCAGGTTTACCGTAACACTGATGGAGTGATCTACCCACTTTTGCATCTTACCCTGCATCTTAACCTTTGCTGTCCAGTCGATATCGTTTGATGTCGCCTTATAATAAGGAGATTTTGCAACGAGCTCCTCAATCTCCGACACCTGCATCGCTTTTACCTTCTCGCTTTTATAGCCGTTCTTCTCACACCAAACTATAAAATTATGGTGGAAAACATAGTACTCCTCCCAGGCATCTCCAACCTCGTCTCGGAATGTTATGGTCACATTCTTGTCGTTTGGATTTACCTTTCTTCTTCTTTTGTAGAAAGGGAGAAATACCGGTTCAATCCCCGATGTAGTCTGTGTCATAAGAGATGTTGTTCCCGTAGGAGCAATAGTTAGCATAGAGATATTTCTCCTCCCGTGTCTAACCATCTGCTCAAAAAGAGCCTCATCCTCTTTTCTTATGCGCTGGATCATTGGATTTGCCTCCTCCCTTTTTGCTTCAAAAATAGGGAAAGCGCCCCTCTCGACTGCCATTTGCGCAGAGGAACGATAGGCCTCAACTGCAAGCGTTTTTTGAATTTCTATGGCTAAGTCGGTTGAGTTGTCGTCTCCGTATCTTAAACCGAGAGCAGCAAGCATATCTCCCTCAGCTGTAATGCCCAGCCCCGTTCTTCTGCCACCTAGCGTTTTCTCCCGTATCTTTTGCCAGAGTGTGATTTCGGCAAGTTTAACTTCACGATCTTCCGGATCTTTCTCGATTTTATCTATTATCGCCTCAATCTTCTCCATCTCCAACTCTATGAGGTCGTCATTGAGCCTCATCGCTTTTCTTACGTGCTCCTTAAATAGAGTCTCATTGAATTTTGCTTTTGATGTAAAAGGGTTATCTACATAGGAGTAGAGGTTGATCGCTATAAGACGGCAAGAGTCATAAGGGCAGAGAGGAATCTCGCCGCAAGGATTTGTACTGACTGTTTTGTAGCCGAGATCTGCATAACAGTCCGGAATTGACTCCCGGATAACTGTGTCCCAGAAAAGGACTCCGGGCTCTGCCGACCTCCACGCGTTGTGTACAATCTTCTTCCAAAGTGCTGCAGCATCTATCTCCTTTTCAAATGTCGGCTCTGCAGAGTCAACCGGAAACTGCTGTTTATAGGGCTTGTTATGTAACGCACATCGCATAAACTCATCGTCAATCTTTACAGAGACATTTGCCCCCGTAACCTTTCCCTGCTCCATCTTTGCGTCTATAAAGAGTTCGGAATCCGGATGTTTTATTGAAATAGTGAGCATAAGGGCTCCTCTTCGACCATCCTGGGCTACCTCACGGGTAGAGTTTGAGTAGCGCTCCATAAATGGAACCACTCCGGTGGATGTAAGAGCACTATTCAGTACGGGGCTGCCTGCCGGACGGATATGTGAAAGATCGTGCCCAACGCCGCCTCTTCTCTTCATAAGCTGAACCTGCTCTTCGTCAATTCTCATAATTCCGCCGTAAGAGTCTGCGGGTTTTCTATGTCCTATAACAAAACAGTTTGATAGAGAGGCAATCTGATAATTATTGCCAATGCCGGTCATTGGGCCGCCCTGTGGTATCACGTACTTAAATTCACGCAAAAGCTCATATATCTCCTCTTCATTCATTGGGTTAGGGAAGTTTGCCTCAATTCTTGCAAACTCTCCCGCCAGACGCTTGTGCATATCATCCGGAGATACCTCGTAGAGGTTACCGTATGAGTCTTTCATTGCATATTTGCCGATCCATACAGATGCAGCAAGTTCGTCCCCATTGAAGTATCTAAGGCTGGAAGCCATAGCCTCCTCGTAGGTATATGTTTTCATAGCATAAATTTATTAAGGAAAGAAAAAGCCGAGGGATCGCTCCGTCGACTTCTACAAAAATATAGTAAATAGATCTATTAAGCCTTTAAAACCTTATATAGTTATCAACAGGTTAATTAACAAGGCTGCTTTTTGAAATAGGACTATCTTACTGATTTTCTGCCTTTATCCAGGCCTGATTTCTTCCTATAAGACCCCATCCGTCCAAAGAACCACGTACTTTGAGCTTACCTGTCTTTTGGTCATAGGACATAGTGCAGCTGTAGATCTTTCCGTCCAGTGGATCCAGGATAGTTCCTCCGCTTAATTTGTCTTTATCTGCCTTCATGTTTTTTATAAAGGTGAGGCCGGCAACCGGTTTGTTTTTATCTGCACCTGTACATTTATCGCAAACTCTTTTCGGGTCGCCTGTTAATAGAGTCACAATGACCCCCTCATATGAACCGCCTGGTGCCTGGTAGATGTTCACAAGGGATTTTTGCCTCCCCTCCTCATCTATTGTATACCATTTACCAACAATTTTATTAATTTGAGAATACGCCGACAAACTAATCAGCATAAATAGCACCGATGTCAGAATTGTAATCTTTTTCATTTTTTTTAAGTTTTTATACCCTCCGAAGGTAATAATAATTTTTTAACAACAATTCATACTGCAGTTGGTGCAGTGGCCAAACTCTCCCCGTAGCCTTGATTCCACAAGGTCGCTAAGGCGTAATCTAAGCTGTTCGTTGTTTATATTCTCGAGAACATCATATACAAAAGCGAGTTGTTGCAGTAATTTAGCCTCCTGCCTACCTATCCCGCGGGATCTCATATAAAATAGAGCGTTCTCGTCCAATCTTCCGCTGGTTGCTCCGTGAGAACATTTCACATCATCTGCATATATCTCCAGTTGTGGCTGAGCATATGCTTTTGCCGATGGTGAGATAAGAAGATTGTGGTTTGCCTGATAAGCCTCTGTCTTTTGGGCATCCTTAGCGACAATAATCCTCCCTGTGAAGGTGGCTCTTGACTCATCGTCCAGAATTCCTTTAAAAAGTTGCCTACTGACACAACCCGGGACAAGGTGGTTCATTTGTACGTTTGTCTTGATTGTCTGTTTTCCATCAACAAGATATACCCCGTTGAGTTCACACACAGAGCCTTTTCCGGCAAGCTTAACATTAAAATCGTTAATGAGCATAGCTCCGTGAAGCGTTACCACATTGATACGAATGAATGCATCAGATTCAATATTAAGATCAAAATTCACAGTATGCTCAGAGTTGTTATGCTCGTTCTGCATCACCACAATATTAACCCGAGCCCCCGATCCAACTTTAATTTTAATATCCTCATCCGTTTTAAAACTATCCAGAGTCAATGTGTGTGTGCAGAGAAGAATATTGGATTCTGTGTTATTGCCAAAAACCAGATTGTTTGTAAAGGTAAGATCGTCTGTATTTGAAGAGTCTCTGAAACTTATAATCTGAACATTTTCCGACAGATGACATTCATCATTTACAAGATAGTTAAACCCTCTCTCTCCTTTGGATGCAGATATGGAGATCCCCTCACCTGGGTGTATGCTCTCTCTCAAGATCCCATTTGTGACAAAGGCCTGAATAGTCTGTGGCAAAGGAACCCTGCATCGGAATACCTCGGGAATTTCAGGTGTATATTTGAATTTACTCTCCGTCATAATCTAGGCATTTATCAGCCAGTCATATCCCCTCTCCTCAACCTCAAGAGCAAGCTCTTTGCCGGCTCTCTTAATTATCTTTCCGTCATAAAGTACGTGTACAACGTCCGGTATTATATAATCTAAAAGACGCTGGTAGTGAGTAATTACTATAAAGGCGTTATCGGGTCTCTTTAGTTTGTTCACCCCTGCAGCAACAACTCTTAAAGCGTCTATGTCCAAGCCGCTGTCGGTTTCGTCAAGAATAGACAATACCGGCTCAAGCATTGCAAGCTGAAAAATCTCGTTTCTCTTCTTCTCTCCTCCGGAAAATCCCACATTAACCCCTCTGCTTGAGAACGAGCTGTCCATCTCTACAACAGCCATTTTCTCTCTCATCAACTTGAGGAATTCAGCTGCAGAAATCGGGGGAAGATTTCTAAACTTGCGCTGCTCATTAATTGCAGTCTTCATAAAGTTCACATTAGTTACTCCGGGAATCTCCACCGGATACTGAAATCCCAGAAAGATCCCGTTCCTTGCGCGATCCTCCGGAGATAGCTCAAGCAGATTTGATCCTCTGAATGTTATCTCTCCTTGTGTAACCTCAAATGTATCCCTTCCTGCAAGCACTGCAGAGAGAGTACTTTTCCCGGAACCGTTTGGTCCCATAATAGCGTGCACCTCACCTGCATTAACAGAGATATCAATCCCTTTTAAAATCTCCTTCCCGTTTATGGAGGCGTGCAATCCCTTTATCTCTAACATATCGTTTAAATTTTTCTCATTAATTGTTATCTCTCCACTGCTTTCTCCACATTGTAAATCCAAAAAACGCAAGTACAAGATAGCCTGCACTTACCATTGGCAGGAAAGCCATTCCCGCTAAAATATAAAGCGTAATATTTGTAACATTGACTGTAAACCACGCTGCCCAACACTCAAGTTTTTTCTGAGCAGAGAGGTATTGTGCTGTTAAAATTGCCATAGTGACAAACGCATCCAGAAACGGTCTCTGTGCCTGAGAGAAGATTGTGGGGAAGAGATCGTCTATGTAGGTAAGTACAAAACCCCATATTGCAGCCAGCACAAAGAGCTGGACAACAAAGTAGATTCTCTTGCTGTTGCTCATAAGTGTCACCTTTAGCTGATGGATGCTATTCTCCTCTCCACTTTTTGGATGTGTCCACCTGTAGTGTCCGTAAAAATTTATTATAAAGGAGATTGGCTGAACCAGCATACTCGAGTAGAGCCCCTTTTGATAAAACAGAATAAAGAGTAGGATGTTGTAGAGATACCCCATCCAAAAATTGGCAACCTTAGCCCTGGTGGCAAGATAGACACAAGTAAGACCCGAGGCTACAGAGAGAATCTCAATAAGGGAGACCCCCTGACCTGCTATTGAAAATATTATATTGTCCGTACTAAAAAGCTCAAACATCTTTTTTATATCTCTAATTTAAACTCCGTTTACCCGACACTACCCTCGAGGGTAATCTGCAGTAGTTTCTGAGCCTCAACTGCAAACTCCATTGGAAGTTGATTAAGAACCTCTTTTGCATATCCATTAACAATAAGTCCTACTGCGTCTTCCGGACCGATTCCTCTTTGAAGACAATAGAAGAGCTGGTCTTCACTTATCTTTGAGGTAGTGGCCTCGTGCTCCAGAATTGCACTGTCATTTTCATTTTCTATATATGGGAAAGTGTGGGCCCCGCATCTGTCTCCAAGCAAAAGAGAGTCACACTGAGTGTGGTTCCTTGCGTTATCTGCGTTAGGCAGAATCTTGACAAGCCCTCTGTAGCTGTTCTGACTTACCCCGGCGGAGATTCCCTTGCTCACAATTCGGCTTTTTGTGTTTTTGCCGATATGTATCATCTTGGTTCCTGTATCTGCCTGTTGATGGTGGTTGGTTACTGCTACCGAGTAGAATTCCGATGATGAGTTGTCTCCTCTGAGAATTGTGCTTGGGTACTTCCAGGTTATTGCAGAGCCGGTCTCTACCTGAGCCCAGCACAGTTTGCTGTTTTCTCCTTTGCAGATGCCTCTCTTTGTTACAAAGTTGAATATCCCACCCTTACCACTTGAATCTCCCGGATACCAGTTCTGAACGGTAGAGTACTTGACCTCGGCATCCTTCATAACTATAATCTCAACAACTGCAGCGTGAAGCTGATTCTCATCTCTCTGCGGTGCAGTACACCCCTCCAGATAGCTTACATATGAGCCCTCTTCTGCCACAATAAGGGTCCTCTCAAACTGACCTGTCCCCTTTGCATTTATCCGGAAATAGCTGGATAGCTCCATTGGGCATCTCACCCCTTTTGGTATATAGCAGAAAGAGCCATCACTAAAAACTGCCGAGTTAAGTGCCGAATAGTAGTTGTCTCCAGATGGAACTACACTAGCCAGATATTTTTTAATAAGATCCGGATAGTCTCTAACAGCCTCCGAGAATGAACAGAATATTATCCCTTTCTCTGCAAGCTGCTCTCTGAATGTTGTTTTAACTGAAACAGAATCAAAAACGGCATCAACGGCTACTCCGGAGAGTATCTTCCTCTCGTTTAGCGGGATTCCCAGTTTTTCGAATGTAGCCTCAAGTTCAGGGTCAATCTCTCCCCCCTCCACCATCTTTTTCGGTGCAGAGAAGTAGATGATCTCCTGATAATCGATTGGAGGTATCTTTAAGTGGGGCCATTTGGGCATTGTCATTGTGAGCCATTTACTGTATGCTTTTAATCTAAACTCAAGCATCCACTCCGGCTCTCCCTTTTTTGCCGAGATCGCTTTTATGACCTCCTCATTTAGTCCTTTTGGAAAACTCTCCTGTTCCAGCAGGGTCTCAAAACCGTGCTCATATTCGGACTCCGTTACTTTTTGAATTATATCGTTTTCGCTCATGGTGGCGCAAAGTTATATCTTTTTAAACTATTTTTGCATACAAATACATTCGATATGGCTAAAATTGAAAGCAAAGGTAAAGTACCAATGATTCAGGAGCTTTTTCTTAATTTCGGGTTAACTCCCAACAGCGAATTTCTCTCTGACAACACCGGATTTACCTACTCCTCCTCTCATAAAGTGATGCTTGAAGGTATCGATTTTGACCTTATCTATACCCCGCTAAAACATCTTGGTTATAAGGCGGTGTTAAATGTGCTTGGCCCACTTTACGCTGGAGGTTTTGAACCAGAATCTCTATCAGTAAGAGTTGCCCTCTCAAATCGATTCTCAGCCAACTCTATTGAAGAGCTGTGGAGCGGAGTTATTGCTGCTTTCAAAGAGCACGGGTTGCAAAACATAGATCTTGATCTACTCCCATCTGTAACCGGACTTACAATTAGCCTTTCGTCACAGGGAAAACAAAAAAACGAACTCTTTGTTCAACGCCCGCCTTGCAAATCCTCCGATCTTCTCTGCCTTAGCGGTGGGTTAGGTGCTGCATATCTGGGGCTTCAAATTCTTGAAAGAGAGAAGATGATTTTCGAGAAAGATAGTACACAACCGCAACTGGATAAGTACAAATTTGTACTCCAGGCATATCTTAACCCATATATAGACAGGAGCCTTTTTGAGACAATGAAGAGCGTTGGAATCTATCCAAGTCGGGGTGAGTTTGTGGTAAATGGCCTTGCAGACTCTGTTAAGAGCATCTGCCTTGCAAAAAACCTTGGGGCGAAAGTTTTTATGAACAGAATTCCGTTGGCAGCAGGAACATCTGAGGTTGCCGGGGAGATAAATATAGACCCTGTTACAGCTGCTCTCAACGGAGGAGATGACTATAAGTTCCTCTTTGCCGTTCCTCTTGAAAAGCTTGATATTCTGCAAAAAGAGTTTCCTCAACTGGATATTATTGGCCATCTGTGCGACCCACAGGCAGGAGCACTCTTTGTAACCCCGGACGGAACTGAGCTTAATCTAAAAGCTCAGGGTTGGGACGAATGATACATTGACATTTCTCAGCTCCAGATAACTGAGCAGATCTGAATTAAGAGAGACCATATATTTCGTTGAGAAGAACTCGACTGCAACCTTGTTGTCGTAGTCAAGGAACTTGATGGAAAGTGTAGCCTTACCCTTATTCTGCTTAATAACCTTAAGAAGTTCATTTCGAAAGCCAGGGGTTACCATCTTTACCGGAATGTTAAGGGTTAACTCCTTTATGAACTCCTCTTTTGTGTTTGCAAGATGTCTGATTCTTTTCACCTTTAGCTCATAATCTAGCGATTTTGCCTCCTCTTTTCCCGGAGTAGAGAATCCAAATCTGGGAGATATTGAGCATTTGATAATAAGCGGAAGGTTGGGTTGCATATACTGCATAAAGGCCTCATAATCTTTCCCGTAAATTGCAAAGTTCTGAGATCCGTTAAAATCCTCAATTGTAAAATTTGCAAATGGCTTCCCCGAGCTTCTGGTGTAGGATATCTTCACAGAGGTCACTATGCCGGCAATGATAATCTCCTTACCCTGCAGGGCCTCTTCTTTAGGAGCCTGAGCCACCAGATCTGCAGCATCTGCAACAGTACAGGTTGTAAAGTTTTTAACCTCAAAAGCAAACTGGTCCAATGGATGTGCAGAGAGGTACATCCCCACAAGCTCTTTCTCTTTTTTAAGAAGTTCGTGCATATCTACCTCTACAGCAGATGGAATCTCCGGTGGTACTAATTTTACGCTTTCGCTGGTTCCAAAAAGGGAGCTACCTCCGTTTACTGTGTCTGTCTGAAACCTGTTACCATAACGGATGAGTGAGTCCAGAAATAGTTCATCCTTATTGGTTGTGCCCAGATACTGCGCTCTTTTTATCGGTTCAAAGCTGTCAAACCCTCCAGCATAGATAAGTGACTCAATGGTCTTTCTGTTTACTACGCCAAGGTTTATTCTCTCAATGAAGTTGTAGATGGAGCTAAACGGTTCTCCTCTCTCCTCTCTTGCCTTTACTATGTTCTCTACGGCAGCCGAGCCTACCCCTTTAACTCCTGCCATACCAAAGCGGATGTTTCCCTTTTTGTTTACGGTAAAGGTATCTACACTCTCATTCACATCCGGGCCAAGAACCTCAATCTTCATCCTCTTGCACTCATCCATCAGTTTGCTAAGCTCATCTATGTCATTGAGGTTTCTGCTGAGCGTGGCTGCCATAAACTCAGAGGGGTAGTTAGCCTTTAGATAGGCTGTCTGATAGCCTATAAGGGCGTAACAGGTAGAGTGGGACTTATTGAACGCATATTGTGCAAATGCCTCCCAATCTTTCCAAATCTTCTCAAGCACATCTTCCGGGTGACCGTTTCCCTTTCCCCCGACTATAAACCGTTGTTTGAGAGTGTCCATAAGAGCTTTGTCCTTCTTTCCCATCGCCTTGCGAAGATTATCTGCATCGCCTTTGGTGAGGCCGGAAATCTTCTGTGAAAGTATCATCACCTGTTCCTGATAAACAGTAACACCATAGGTAGAGGAGAGCACCTCCTCCATTACCGGAAGGTCGTACTCTATCTGTTTAAGACCGTGTTTTCTGTTGACAAAATCGGGGATATACTCCATCGGTCCCGGTCTGTAGAGGGCGTTCATTGCTATAAGATCTTCAAGCCGGTTGGGCTTAAGCTCTCTTAGCCACTTTCTCATACCGTCACTCTCAAACTGGAAGGTGGCAACGGAGTCTCCTCTGCTAAACAGGGTGTAGGTAGCCTCATCATCAAGAGGTATAGAGTCAATATCTATATCTACTCCTCTGGATTTTTTTATGTTTACAATTGCATCCTTAATTATGGAGAGGGTTCTTAGCCCCAGGAAATCCATTTTTAGCATTCCTACCTTCTCAATCTGAGACCCCTCATATTGAGAAACCCAAATCTTCTCTCCGGTCTCCTTATCGTTGGCGGTAGTTATTGGGATATGCTCCCGGAGGTCATCCCTTCCTATTATGATTGCACAAGCGTGTACTCCCACGTTTCTTACAGTGCCCTCCAGCTTGCGGGCATACTCCAGGGTCTCTCTTACAAGAGGCTCTCCGTTATTGTATGCATCTGCAAAATCCGGCACCAGCCTAATACAGTTGTCAATTGTAACATCTACATTATCTCCTTTTTCGTCGTTGGGAAACCTATTAGGTACAAGTTTGGCAAGCCTGTCGGACTCGGCAAGGGGAAGACGCTGAATTCTGGCAATATCCCGAATTGCACTTTTTGCCGCCATTGTTCCGAAAGTTATCACGTGAGATACGTGGTCTTCGCCATATTTCTGCTCTACATATTTTAGAACCTTGTGCCTTCCGTCATCGTCAAAGTCGATATCTATATCCGGCATAGAGATTCTGTCCGGATTTAGGAATCGCTCAAAGAGGAGATCGTATTTAAGAGGGTCAATATCTGTAATTCTAAGTGAGTAGGCCACTACTGAGCCCGCTGCAGAACCTCTGCCCGGCCCTACGGCAACCCCCATATTCCGGGCTGCTGCTATAAAATCCTGCACAATTAGAAAATAGTCCGGATAACCCATAAACTTGATGGTTGCCAACTCAAAATCTATTCTCTCTCTATGCTCTTCATTTAACTCTTTGTATCTGCTGATTGCCCCCTGATAGGTGAGCTCCCGAAGGTAGTCGTTGGAGTCTTCAAAGGTTTCCGGAATTGGGAAATTTGGCATAATTGGGTTTGATCCAATCTTATATGCCTCAATTTTATCTGCAATTTCAATAGTATTCTCCAGAACTTCAGGAAGATCAGAGAAGATTTGGGCCATCTCCTCCTGTGTCTTGAGGTACTCCTGCTTAGTATACCTAAGCCTGTTTGGGTCGTCATAATCTGCATTTGTGGTAAGGCAGATAAGCCTGTCGTGAGCCTCTCTGTCGTCCTGTGACACAAAATGGACATCATTGGTTGCAATACATTTAATTCCAAGTTGCCCGGCAATCTCCAGAATTCCTCTGTTTGCATTGCACTGTGCTTCAAAAGTAGTTTGGTCTGCACCGGGAACATCAGTTTCGTGTCGTTGGAGTTCCAGATAGTAATCGTCTCCGAAAAGATTCTGATACCACCTTGCCGCCTCCATCGCCCGCTCCATATTGCCGGCCAATAGAGCTTGGTTAACCTCTCCGCCCAGACAGGCAGATGTGCAGATAAGGTTTGACCCGAAGCGTTCCAAAAGCTCCCTGTCTATCCTGGGCTTTGAGTAGAACCCCTCGATAAATGCGTTAGAGCTTAATTTTACAAGATTCTTATACCCATCATAATTTTTGGCGAGAAGAACAAGATGATAACTGCCCTGGTCTTCCTTACCCTTTTTGCTAAAACGAGAACCCTTTGCCACATAGACCTCACAACCCACGATTGGCTTTACATCCGGAAAACCTGAGGCACACTCAAGAAACTCCTTTACTCCAAACATATTCCCGTGATCTGTAATAGCAAGAGCTATCTGCTTGTCGTCAGAGGCTTTTGAGAAAAGTTTCGGTATTGATGCAGCACCATCAAGGATTGAGTAGTGAGTGTGAACGTGCAGATGTACAAAAGCCATTTTTAGAGGGTTTCCGGAATTATAATTAAATTAATTAATGAATCAGCTGTCTTACACAAGTGGTGTTCCCGTCATCTGGGCAGGTGCCGGGATACCCATCATTTTTAAAATGGTTGGGGCAATATCTGCAAGTTTACCATCTTTTACACTCTCTACATCTTTGTCAATCACCACAAAAGGGACAGGATTGAGTGAGTGAGCAGTGTTTGGAGAGCCGTCCGGGTTAACTGCATTGTCTGCATTTCCGTGGTCTGCGGTAATGATAATTGAGTACCCATTCTCTAAAGCCACACCAACAATCTCCTCTACGCAGGTGTCAACTGTTTTGATTGCCCTCTTTATTGCACTAAAGACCCCAGTGTGTCCAACCATATCTCCATTTGCAAAATTGAGAACAATAAAGTGATGTTTCCGGCTCTTAAGCTCTCTTACCAACTCCTCCTTAACCTCAAGAGCACTCATTTCGGGCTGAAGATCGTATGTAGAGACCTGAGGTGACCTTACAAGAATTCTGTTTTCATTTTCAAAAAGTTGCTCTCTTCCTCCGGAGAAGAAAAATGTCACGTGGGCATATTTCTCTGTCTCTGCAATCCGAAGCTGATTTTTACCTGCAGCAGAGATCACCTCGCCTATGGTGTTTACAAGATTATCTTTGTCGTAGAGAATATGTAGTCCTGTAAATTTTTCATCGTAAGGGGTTAGTGTAGAGTAGTATAGAGGAACTACATCCATATCCAGAATCCCGTGATTCTTCTGGGTAAGTACAGTTGTAAGTTCTCGTGCCCTGTCGTTGCGAAAGTTAAAGAAGATAACAGCATCTCCCTCCTTGAGGGTTGCAACCGGCTCCCCGACTGAGTTAACAGCGACGTGCGCTCTTACAAATTCATCGGTAACCTCACTATCATAGCTCTTTTGCATAGCATCCACTCCATTGGTAAAGCTCTCTCCCTTTCCGTGAACCAGCAAGTCGTAGGCCTCTTTTACCCGCTCCCACCTTTTATCTCTATCCATTGCGTAGTAGCGACCAATTATTGAAGCCAACTTAGCACCATTTTGCGAAAGATACGCTTCCAGCTCTGCAATATATTTAATTCCGCTTTTTGGGTCGGTATCCCTTCCATCCATAAAGGCGTGAACATAGACTTTTTCTAATCCTCTCTCTTTTGCCAGGTCCAGGAAAGCATAAAGATGTTCCATTGCACTGTGCACTCCTCCGTCGGACATAAGCCCCATAAAGTGGAGAGCCTTCCCGCTGCTCTTGGCGTAATCGTATGTTTTTTTAATTTCGGTGTTATTATATAATACCTTGTCTCTGCATTCTTTATTGATTCTTACCAGATCTTGATATACAACCCTTCCGGCCCCTATATTAAGGTGCCCCACCTCTGAGTTCCCCATCTGCCCCTCCGGCAGGCCAACATCCTCTCCGCACGCTTTAAGCAGTGAGGTTGGGTATTTTGCACGAATAGCATCCATATTGGGAGAGCCCTGAACATAAATTGCATTGGTGCTGTTTTTAAGCCCCTCTCCCCATCCGTCCAATATCATTAAAAGTACCTTCTTATCCATAATTGTATTACATTTGTCCATTAATCTCCCGCAAAAATAGACAATTATGCCCAGAAAGAAAAATCAAAGCAGAGAAGGTAAAAACCGTTCACCTAAAAAAGGGGGAACAAAACAACCTAAGGCGGAGATAACCGGAAAGGTTATGATGACCCGGGAGGGATATGCATTTATTGCTACAGAAATTGTAAACAGTGATATATTTATACCTGCCCGTAAGCTTAGGGGAGCTCTTCACGGAGATCTTGTTAGAGTTGTATATTCTGAGAAAAGAAACGGAGGGTCCCGCAGAGAGGGAGAGGTAATTGAGATTGTCGAACGCTCAAAAAGACCATATATAGGGGTTTTGCAGATAGTTGGAGATCAGGCCTGGGTTATTACCGAGGGGAAGAATATGCCTTACGACATAAGGGTAGAGATTCAGGAGAGCGATAAGGTTCACAACGGGTTCAAAGTGGCTGCAATGGTTGATGACTGGCCGAGAAAATCGGACGAACCAATCGGGCACTTAATAGATGTTCTTGGAATGCCGGGAGATAACAACACAGAGATGCACGCAATTCTAACCGAGTTCGGTCTTCCCTATAAATTTGACCCTAAGGTAGAGAGGGAGGCAGAGCAGATTCCGGAAGTGATCACAGCACAAGATATCAAAGAGAGAAGAGATTTTCGCAATATTACAACCTTTACAATAGACCCGACAGATGCAAAGGACTTTGATGACGCACTCTCAATAAAAGAGCTTAGCCCGGGCAACTGGGAGGTGGGAGTACACATTGCAGATGTAACTCACTATGTAAGACCAGGAACAACACTGGATAAGGAGGCTCTGGACAGGGGCACCTCTGTATACCTAGTAGACCGTACCGTTCCGATGCTGCCGGAGAAGCTCTCCAACAGATTGTGTTCACTGCGGCCAAGAGAGGAGAAGCTCTGTTTCTCTGCAGTATTTGAGATCGACGAAAAATCCAGAGTTCACAATAAGTGGTTTGGAAGAACTGTTATAAAATCTGATTACCGTTTTGATTACGAACAGGCTCAGGATATTATTGATACACAAAAAGGTCCGCTGGTAAATGAGATGCTTAAACTTCACCAACTTGCAAAGCAGCTGCGCGAAGAGAGGTTTCGTAAAGGAGCAATCAGCTTTGAGAGACCTGAGATGAAGGTAGAGGTAGATAAAGATGGAAAGCCAACAAATATTATTCAAAAGATAAGTAAAGATTCAAATTGGCTTATAGAGGAGTTTATGCTGCTTGCAAACAGAGAGGTGGCAACGCTAATCGGTGGCAAAGAGGCCGGCAAAAAGGCAAATACCTTTGTTTACCGAATCCACGAAGAGCCTAATATAGACAAGATTGAGGCTTTCCGCTCGTTTATAAACCATCTCGGCTATACAATGAGGCCAACCAAAAACCCGAGAGAGCTCTCAAGCGAGATCAACAACCTGCTTGCAACAGCAAAAGGGAAGCCGGAAGAGGGTTCTATAGAGATTATGGCACTACGCTCTATGGCAAGAGCCAGGTACTCAACAGATAATTTCGGGCACTACGGACTTGCTTTCGATTACTATACACACTTTACCTCCCCTATACGGAGATACCCAGATATGATGGTTCACAGAATGCTGGCCCACTATCTGGATAAAGGAAAATCTCTGGACAAACAGAGTTATGAAGATAAGTGTAAGCACTCCAGCGAGAGAGAGCAACTGGCCACAGAGGCAGAGAGAGCCAGCATCAAATACAAGATGGTAGAGTTTATGCAGGATAAGATCGGTAATATCTACGACGGAAATATCTCCGGGATAACCGAGTGGGGAATGTTTGTAGAGATTGCAGATACCAAGGTAGAGGGGTTGGTCGCTCTTAGAGATATTAAAGAGGACTATTTCGCCTTTGATGAGGAGAGCTTCTCTTTGACAGGTAGACGCAGCGGCAAAAGGTTTGTGCTTGGTTACCCTGTAAAGATTAAGGTTATAAAAGCAAACCTGGAGCAGAAACAACTGGACTATGCCCTTATGTGGGACGAAAGTTGGAACAACGAAAACCCTCAGCCTCAAAACGAAAGATCTGCACAAAATGAGAGGTTTCCCAAAAAGAGATCCGGAAGCTTTTCAAGAGGAGGTAGAGGATCCAGAAAACCTAAAAGCTGAAAGAGACTCCGGCCATAAAGGCGGTAGATCTTAATTTGAAAAAACGCTCTGTGATGGAGAGGTCTCCGGCAACTTTGTACCGAAACTCTGTGTTATTGAAGAGGTTTGTAAGCTCAGCAAAAATCTCCCCCTTTTTAATTTTAAATCTAAATTTAAGATCCGTAAAAGGATAGAGGTAGAATACCCCTTTCGACATTTCGTTGAAATATAGTGCTGAGTTCAAAGCTAACGTGGTTACCTCTGTTAATTTAATATTAATCTTAGCAGTGGGGCTGAAGGAAGCCAGAGATGACTGGCTTTCGATTCCGGAGAGAGACCTTCTCTGTTGAAGCAGCAGAGGAGCTGTTATCTCAACATCTGCAGTCTTGAAGAGTGAGAACTCTGCAGCGGGAACGATTGAGTAGCGGTTGAATCTCATCTTTGTGTGGACCCCCTGCTGCACCATAACAGACTCTGTTACACTAAAAGATGTTTTAACCCCTATCAGCAGAGGTGTGTCAAAAAAACTTTTGGTAAAGTTCAGACCGGTAGAGAGTGACCTCCCTGAGTTTTTCTCAAAAAACTCCCCTCTTAAAATAAAATCCTCAATATTGAATAGTTCTCCATCCATATAATCTAAATATGGAAGAGTTTGATTTTCAAATTTATGATAACTAAAAGATCCCGACACGTTGATTAACTTAAGTGGATTGTTGTAGACTCCTCTTATAAAGAGAATATCGTCCCTACTCTCCGCAAGCGATCCGGCCCCTTTCTCAAATGTACGGTAGCTTACCATTCTCATCCCAGGCTCCACCGAGGTAATCTCCGAGAATCTGTTCGACCTCCGGTATCCCCCGGACCCCTCCCAAAATGAGGATATTCTGTATCTCAGATTAATATCGGGAGCCAATCTTAGCGCTGCGTTCTGCAACTTAACCGGCAAAGTAAAATTTAGCCTTAGCCTATCTTTTTCATATCCCAGAGCGGGTGATATATAGAGCTCCGTCAAACTCAGTGACCCCAACCCTGTGGTAATCCCATCCTGAGAAAAATCATTTGCCGTCTCCAGCTCCTGATAGCGTATATTTACTCCGGCAGAGAGCTCTGCAGTGATGCTGCCTGCCCTTCTGGTGTAGCTCAGGCTGTTCACAGAGGTGACCTGGAACAGAGAAACATCCTGGAAAACACTTTTTTGCGACTGAGTATCATCCCAAACCACAAGTGTTTGAGGCATCTCGCTAAGGTGTGTGTTTGAGTTCAATTTTATAAGAGAGCGGTTCATCGGCTTAATCCAGGTTATTATCTCTGAGGCCTCATATTGCCTTAGAGTAGCTTTAGATTGCAGATCTCTTGCTCCCGAGATGGCTGTGCTATTGTTCTCAAACCGTCCTTTAAGGTTGATCCTGTTTTGCAGAAAATATTTAGGAGTGTTTGTTTTAACTATAAAATCTAAATCCGGTCTGTTTATAATCCCCGAAAAAGAGCTCATCTCTCCCACCACTCTGTTTACACCATCCCCCATAAAATACTCTGTCCACTCCTGTTGCTCCCTCTCCTTCTCTTCATAGATATAGCCCACTTTAAGCGATACCTCTGTACTCTCACTCGTGTTAAAGAGTGTGTTTGCAGATATATATCCACTCTTATTGAAAAGTGCCCTTTCGTCTCCAGCCAAAGGCACAGAGAGCCCGGTAACATTAACCAGGTTTACATCTTCACTCTTAAGTAGTTGTGTTTGGGCAGCAGCCCCCAGGGTGTGAGTTTTTAGATCTGTGGCTATCTCCCTGCCCCTGTTATTGCTTCTCAGGGTATTCATAGATTGCATATCTGGAGAGAAGCGAAACAGTAACAGACGACCGTCCCACAGATAGTCCGGCACACCTGCTGCGACATCTCCTGCTGCCACCCATCTTGCCTTAGCTTTAGGGTCCAGCTTAAGGTTGATTGCAGAGTTATCTGAAGGTACAAAGTCTTTTAATGCCTTTACAGGTTGATGATTTTCAAAAATCTGAACCATCGATACAATATCAGGAGGGAGATTCTTGGTGGCAATTGAGTATCTCCCGTCCAGCATATTCTTTCCGTCAATGTAAAAGGCGTTGATGGGCTTGTTATTATAGAGTATTTGCCCTCCCTCTGTAACCTCAACTCCGGGCACTCTTTTAAGCATATCTTCTATGCTCACATCTCCCTCTTTTATAAATCCACCGGTTAGATAGTTGAGAGTATCTCCCTTAACAGAGACTTTAGGAGCAACAATCTTGACCTCATTAAGCACAATTTGAGAGCTCTCCAGGTAGATGGTTAACTCTTTTTCCGGATTGCTGATTAGGGTCTGTTTAAATGGTTTGTAACCTAATGAGGAGACATCTAATAACCAGGGAGGGGCACTCCTGGCGGTGATGGAAAAGCCCCCTGTTGCATTTGTAAATGTATATGCAATTACTCTGGCGGTTATAGTGTCCTTTATAGTAACCCTAGCATTGGAGACCCCTTTGCCATCTTCCATATTAATGACTATCCCCTTTATTATAAAAGGAGTTGTTAGATGATTCGTTATTGTCTTGACCTGCTCTTGTGCGGCAGAGGTGCCGTACAAGAGAACAACTACCGAAACGGTAATCATAACGGCGTAAATTCTGCTCCTCATTCTTAGTTATTACAACTCTATGGAGTTCATTACTCTTTTGGGAATCTGGCTCTCAACCCCGTTCTCATCAACGACAGAAAGTATAGTCATCCCCTGTGAGGTGATTGAGCCTTTTATGTCCTCTACGCTTTTTCTCTTAATCTGCAGATAGGTTTTTCTATCTGTCTCGATAAATCCGGACTTGTTACTCTCAAGAGGATTAACAATTTCGATGTTGGGAATAAGGTGTACCACCCCAATACTTTCAAAAGTAAACTCTTTCGCAGAGTCCTCAGCTTTAAGGATCAATCCGGGTAGCCCTGTCAGCTTCCAGGGGCCATCCATAGATGGGATATCGGGTGTATACCAGGCTCTCCACTCTCTTCCTCTAAAAGTACAGACGGCCCCGTAACAAAGATAGCTGCCAACAGATAGTGTGTCATTGGTAAGTGTCCACTCCAAAGAGTCCATTCGGTCTGTGTACCAGTATTTCTGAATAAGCACCTTTGAGAGAACGGTCATAAGGACGGCGCTATAGTTTTTTATTATTTTTTCCGGTATCCCCTGCCTCATCCCTTTTGTCCCAAGAAAGACCTCCTCGGGAGAGAGATCTCTCTTAGTGAGAGCCTCCTTTGCAGAATCCAACATAAATGTTCTGTAACTATAGAAAACAGAGTAATTCCTTCCTGCATCCAAATACAAAAGATCTTCACTCCTCCCATCCCTATCTGCAAAGTTTTTTGCCCTGTATTTGTATATAACTCTTATCGCCGCAGAGTCTCTGTCCTGCGCAAATGCGCTGCAGGTAAAGAGTAGAATGGAGAGTATAAGGAGTGCTCTTCTCATTACCCCAATGGCTCAAGTTCAACAGTAAAGTGTCTCATAATAGGGAGCTCCTTAACAATTTTGTACCCCCTGGTTATGCTATCCCTGCGTTCAAAAACATTCCTGAGGGCAGCAGCAATAAAGTCCATATGGTTATTGGTATATACTCTTCTTGGTATTGCAAGTCTAAGAAGCTCAAGTGACGGGTAGCGGTTCTCACGCGTAACAGGGTCTCTGTCTGCCAGAAGTGTTCCAATCTCAACCCCTCTTACACCACCCTCCAGGTATAGCTCTATTCCTAGTGTCTGAGCTACATACTCTTGCTGAGGAACTTTTGTAAGAATCTTTTTTGCATCTACAAATATTGCGTGACCACCTGCCGGTCTCTGATAAGGAATTCCATACTCATCCAGTTTTTTGCCAAGGTATGCCACCTGTGAAATTCTTGTCTGCAGATAGTCAAAATCTGTCCCCTCTTTGAGCCCCTGTGCAAGTGCGCTCATATCTCTGCCGGCCATTCCTCCGTATGTAATGAAGCCCTCAAACATAATATTATACATCTGACAACCCTTCCAATCCTCTTCGTCTCTAAAGGCTATAAAACCGCCAATATTAACGATGGCATCCTTCTTAGATGACATTGTCATAAAATCTGCGTGAGAGAACATCTCCCTGCAGATATCGACCACACTTTTAGCGGAGTACCCCTCCTCTCTGGTCTTAATAAAGTATGCATTCTCTGCAAACCTGGCGGAGTCAAACAGCAGTTTTACCCCATATTTTTTTGCCAGTGCAGCTGTCCCTTTTATGTTTTCCATCGAGACGGGCTGACCACCTGCAGTATTATTGGTTACAGTAAGAACTATGCAAGGAATATTCTCTTTAGGGTATTTTTTAAGAACATCTTCCAGTTTATTTAGGTCAATATTTCCCTTAAATGGCAGCTCTGCAGTTGTATCCTTTGCTACATCCACAGTACAGTCAACTGCGTGAGCCTTGCGAAACTCAATATGGCCCTTTGTAGTATCAAAATGGGAGTTTCCGGGAAGAATATCACCCTCTTTTATTATTGAAGAGAATAGAACGTTCTCTGCTGCCCGTCCCTGATGTGTCGGGAGAAAGTAGTCAAATCCTGTGATATCTTTTATGCTCTCTTTTAGTTTGTAGTAAGATCTTGCCCCGGCGTAGCTTTCATCTCCCTCCATCATTGCAGCCCACTGCTTATCACTCATAGCTCCTGTTCCAGAATCTGTAAGTAGATCAATAAAAACATAATCGCTTTTTAGATTAAAGAGATTGTAATGTGCCTCTTTCATCCACCTTTCTCTCTCTTCTCTGGTGCTTTTACGAATGGTTTCAACCATTTTGATTTTGTAGGATTCTGCAAATGGAAGTATCATTTAATTAGATTTTATTTAGTTAAAGAGCAAAGTTGATAATAAATTGGTATAAAAACAAAAAGAGGCAGTCTAAAAAAGATTTTATTTGCACTTTATTTAGAGGTCAATGAATCGGCTCACGGAGTCAGCTCGGAAAATCCTCCCCACCTGCGGCGGGTCCCCTCCCTTTTCGGGAGCCAAAGTTTTCCTTAGCTGACATCGATATCGCCGATTCATTATTGATCGCTTAAAAGGCAAAAAAGAGAGTGACCAAAATGGTCACTCTCTTTTTTTACTATATATAACATTAAATAGGTGTTATCTGCTTTTTAACTCTCTCTTTTTTGCAGTTATCTTGTTGTATAGGTCATATACCATTGGGGTAGCAATAAATAGTGACGAGTAGGTTCCTATTATCACACCAATGATAAGGGCAACCGAGAATCCGCGGATAACCTCACCCCCAAACAGAGCGATAGAGATAAGTACAACAAGGGTTGTTCCTCCTGTGTTCACTGTTCTTGTAAGGGTACTATTTAGGGCATCATTAATATTATCCTTAAGGTCGCGCTTTGGATATAGTGTCCTGAACTCCCTGATCCGGTCGAAGATAATCACGGTGTCATTTATTGAGTAACCTATTATAGTTAGTATGGCCGCAATAAAGGACTGGTCTACATCAAGACTGAATGGAAGCAATCCGGTGAATATTGCAAAGAAACTCATTACAAATATTGCATCGTGAGTTAAAGCGACAACACCGCCGGTTCCCCAGGTCCAGTTACGGAAACGGGATGCGATATAGACAAATATTGCAATCAGGGCTATAATAACAGCGATAAAGGCATCTCTCTTAATGTCGTCTGCAATAGTAGGCCCAACCTTCTCCGAGCTAACTATTCCATTAGGGTTATCTGTTGTGGCGGTGAACTCTTCAAGAGTAAGTTCGTTTGCAAAGAGACCTTTAAGTGCGTTGTAAATTTTGCCGTCAACCAATGCGTCAGTCTCCTGGGAGTTGTCATTAATCATATATTTGGTTGTCACCTTCATCTGGCTTCCTCCGCCAAACTGTTTAACCTCTACCGATCCTTCGAACTCCTCAAGAAGGAGTGTTCTTGCCTCTTGTGTTGTTACATCTCTGTCAAATCTAATCACATATGTTCTACCACCTGTAAAGTCAACTCCGTAAGAGAAACCTTTAACGAAAATAAAGCCGAGACCGATAATTGTTACGACTATTGAGAATATATATGCTTTTTTGCGTAACTCAACAAAATCTACTTTTGTGTTTTGCAGGAAGTTGCGGGTATATTTGTTATCAAATGTAATATTCTTGTTTTTATTTAGTCTCCAGTCAAAAATCAATCTTGTTATAAAGATAGAGGTTATAAGAGAGGTTATGATACCAATCACCAATGTTGTAGCAAACCCCTGAACAGGACCCGATCCGAAAATCGCAAGTACCATACCTGTGATAATTGTGGTAAGGTTACCGTCTACAATTGCAGAGTAAGCATTTTTATATCCGTCTGCAACCGCCAGCCTCAAGGCTTTACCGCCTCGAATCTCCTCCTTGATTCTTTCATAAATAATTACGTTTGCATCCACCGCCATTCCAAGTGTAAGCACAATACCGGCAATACCGGGAAGGGTAAGAACCTCTCCAAAAGAGACCAATGCTCCAAACAGGAATAAGACGTTAGTTAGAAGTGCAATGTTTGCAACCAGACCGGCTCCGTTATAGAAGGCAATCATATATACAAGGACCAATAGAAAAGCAATCACAAATGAAACCAGACCGGCATTGATGGATTCACTTCCAAGGCTTGGCCCAACTACAGCCTCCTGAACTATTCTGGCAGGGGCGGGCAGTTTACCCGACTTTAAAACGTTTGCAAGGTCATCTGCCTCTGTAATGGTAAAGTTTCCTGATATCTGTGAACGACCTCCGGTGATTTCGGAGTTGACTCTAGGGTATGAGTAGACCATTCCATCTAATACTATTGCTATACATCTGCCAATATTGTTTGCAGTCATATTCGCCCAAATTCTTGCACCCTCTGCATTCATCGCCATATCCACCTCCGGTGTTCCGCCGGTGTTGCCGAATGATTTATTTGCATCTGTAACAACTCCTCCGTCAAGAGGTGCTTTTCCGTCTCTTGTTGTAGCCTTGATTGCTACCAGTTCATAAATTACTCCTGCATCATCAATAGGTTTAACTGTCCACATTAGCTTAAGATCTGCAGGGAAAAGAGCCTCAATTTGTGAAGACCTTAACCACGCGCCAATCTTGGCAGTATCTCTGTAGTGAGCTCTTCCAACACAAGGTCCGGGGATAAGCTGGCCTTGTGCAACGTTAGGGTTAAGGGCAAAGAAGAGTGGGTTCTGCTCGGCAAGCTGAGCATCTGCACCGGAGAGAGAGTCGGTAGACTGAATCTGTGTTAACAAATCATCTGCCTCAGTTTTTGCAGAGTCTGCAACTGCCTTCACCGTTGTTGTGTCTATTACCCCATCTGTCTCTTTAGCTGCGTCAATCATCTCTTTAACAGCTCTGTTTGCCTCTGTAAGATATGTATATACCTCTTGATTTTCGTATGTTTCCCAAAACTCCAGTGATGCAGTTCCCTGAAGAAGCTTACGAACACGAGCCGGCTCCTTAACTCCGGGAAGTTCTACAAGAATTCTTCCTGTTGTTCCGATTTTTTGAATATTTGGCTGAGTAACACCAAACCGGCGGATACGATTTCTTAATACATTGAATGAGTTGGAGATTGCGCTCTCAGACTCTTCACGGATAATATCCAAAACGTCAGAATTTGATGTCTCCGGTTTAATTCTGTCTCTCATCTCATATGTACCGAATACCTGAGACATTCTTTGACCGGGTGCTACCGCGTCCCAAGCCTCTCCAAACAGCACGATGAAATCTGTACGTGCGGGCGAGAGATTTGATTTGGCTACCTTTAGGGCCTCAAGAAACTGAGGATTGGTGCTGTTGTTTGAGAGAGAGGTAACCAGCTCCGGAACACTTACCTCTAACATAACGTTCATACCCCCTTTAAGGTCAAGACCAAGGTTTATCTCCTTCTCTTTTATCTCTTTGTAGGTAAATCCCAGATAAACTTTTTCTGCAGTTATTGAGTCAATATAGTATCTCTCCTTAACCCTGTTTAGTGAATCGAGATAGAAAGCCTTGTCCAGGTCCGAAACTAATTTGAAAGAGGGAGAAGATTGCTCCATATTTACCGCATTTGCGGCATACTCTTTGGCTTTACTCTCCTGATTTCTGGTAGCCCAGGTAAATGACAGCTGGTATATACAGGCTAAAGCGATTAAAATTGCCACAATTCTGATGGCGCCTTTATTTTGCATGGATTATTTTGTTTAAATTATATAATTCAACGAAAATTAGAGCACAAAAGTAGTATTTTTTCCCAAAATATAAAGAAATTAGTACTTTTGTTACATAATATATTTCCCAATGTATGAAAAAGTCTATATTCTTGCCTTTGGTTCTTATGCTTATAGGTTTTCCTGCGGCAGGACAGACATTAACAGATACAAAACTTGAAAGTGCAGAGAGACTCCGTAGAGGTTACCGCTTCAATGAGGCAATTGAACTATTCAAAGAGATTTTAATGGAGAGTAGCGACTCTCTTACCAGTCACAAAATCAATTCTTTAATCACAAAAAGCGAAAACGGGCTTAATATGCTTCAGTATGCCTCTTATCCTGTTGTTACAGGAAGGGCAGCAATTCCTGTCTCCGATTTTGTTTTGTACTATCCGGGTTTTAGAGACAGTGCCTGGGTAAAGACACCTTCCAAACTTGCAGGTTTTGTAGAGAATCTGGCTATGAATTTGCCAAACGCAATCCTGTTAAAAGAGGGAGATAAGACAATATTCTACTCTGCTCTTAATAAAGAGGGTAATATGGATATCTACAAAATCCGTGAAGTTGACAGTAATGTGTGGTCTATCCCCGAACCTCTCAATAATCTTATTAACTCATCGGGTGACGAACTTTTCCCTTTTCTTAGCAAAGAAAAAAAGAATTTTTTTTTTTCATATACAGGGCAATATGTAATTGGTGGTTTTGATCTCTTTTTAATTTATTGGTATGAGACAACAAACGACTGGGGATTACCTCAAAATATGGGATTTCCATACTCGTCGGTAGATGATGATATCCTTCTTATTCATAGCGAAGATGGGCTTAACACCTATGTCTGTTCAAATCGCAACTCTCTATCAAAAGATTCGATAGATATATACCGCTTTGATTTTGAAAGCACTCCCGTTAAAAGAGCTCTAACATCAATTGACGAAGTGTTGGAAATAGCAGCTTTAAGAGTCCGCAATGCAACAGAATCTGCCCAGGACAGTGCTAAAAAAGAGGTTATGACCTCTCCACAGACAGAGGAGTACAAAAGGATGATCGTTGAGGTTAGACAGATCCAAAATGAGATAGACAGTACTACCCGAGAGATATCTGCAAACAGAATGATTTACAATACCGTAGCAGGAGCAGAGGAGAGGGCAAAACTTGAGAAAACAATCTCGGATGGGGAGCTATCTTTGCTGGATATGCAGTCCAGATTAAGAGTTGCAAATCTTGTGGTTCAACAGCGGGAGATGGAGTTCCTAAGTAAGGGAACCATTATGCCACGTAACGAAGAGTTCTTCCGCGAAGAGAGTAAAACAGTTGCCGTCAATAACAGCCTTGAGCCTTTTATTCTCACACCCAAGAGCTTCGGAATCTTTCCGGACCTTACTATTCTGGAGCCTGTCGAGATTTTTGACTACTCTTTTGGCATTGCAGAAGTGGCTGTAATGGCAGAAGATCACACAATCCCGGACGGATTGGTGTATAGAATTCAAATCTTCTCTCTCTCGGGCCAGACTGAACTAATTTCTTTCAAAGGGCTTCGACCAATATTTGAAAACAGAAGTCCGGCAGGAAGGTGGATATATACTGTGGGGCAGTTTTATAATTATGCCGACGCCTCCGAAACTCTCGCAAAGGTAAAAGTGGCAGGATTCCCGAATGCTTTAGTTGTTGCATACGAAAATGGAAAGAATATTACAGTAAGGCAGGCTCGGATTCTTGAACAAACTATAGACTTGAGTGTTACTTTCCAGATAAAGATAGAGGGTTATCCTGCAGGTATGCCTCAACCTGTACTGGATAGAATCCGGGGTAATACAGAGAGAGATATTGCAAAGAAGATTATTGATGGGAGAGAGCTCTTTATGATTGGCCCG